>JAYVSP010000067.1:0-14516 GCA_043775215.1 Planctomyces sp.
AAACACGGACTCTGATTTCGAGTGAAACACGAAATGTTGAAAACCGCGATATTTCACGGGCAGGTTACAAACCTGCCCCACGAGTTCGCTTGTTTGAGGTTATAGAAAGACAACCATGACGTGGGACAACATTCGTGGACACGGCGAGCGGGTTGAGTGGTTGCGACGAGCGATTCGTCGCAACCGGCTTTCGCACGCGTATGTCTTCGCTGGGCCGGAAGGGATCGGCAAGCGGCTGTTTGCGCGGACGTTGGCGCAGTGCTTGTTCTGTCAGCAGCACGCGGACGAAGAATTGCTGGCGTGCGGAACGTGCTCGGCGTGCAAACAAGTGCTGGCCGGATCGCATCCCGACTTGCATGAAGTCGGCCGGAAGAGTGGCAAGTCGGAAGTGACGATCGACGTCCTTTTAGGTCCGCCGGAGAATCGTGGCCGAGAGGGATTGTGCTACGACTTGTCTCGACTGCCGATGGCCGGGGATCGCAAGATCGCGATCATCGACGATGCGGTCGCCATGAATGAGGAAACGGCGAACGCATTCCTCAAGACATTGGAAGAGCCGCCGCCAAAGGCGTTGATCGTGCTCATCGTCGATAATCTCGAAGCGCTGCTGCCGACGATTCGTTCGCGCTGCCAAACGATTCGCTTCGATCCGCTGTCCGCGACCGACTTGACCGACTTGATGCTGGAACTGGGGTGGGTTCCGGAGCGAAATGAAGCAGCAGCGCTGGCGGAACTCAGCAACGGCAGTTTGGCGGTCGCGGCTCAATTGCTGGAACCGGCGTTACGCGAACTTCGCGACGCACTGTATCAAGAACTGGCGAATCCTGCGTTCAATCCGTTCTCGCTGAACGAGCGGTTGACAGCCGGTCTGGAGGCGATCGGCGGCGACTCGGCCAATCAGCGGCGGAACGCGGCATGGCTGATTCGCTTCGGTCTGGAATTCTTCCGTTCCGCCGCGATGCACATGTCGGATCAACCCTCCGGCAGCGTGATCCCCGCAGTCGTGTCGTTCGCCCGGCGATTCGCGGCCCGTTCGCCGGAGGACTGCGAGTTCGTCATCAGTCTATTCGATCGCGTCGCCGAGACCGAAAGGCACATCGACATGAACATCGCCGTGCCACGTTGTCTGGAGGTTCTGTGCGATGACCTCGGCCGCCAGTTGCGTCCCGCCGCGCGTTGAGGCTGACAGAAACAAGGAGGCAGAAAAAAGGACTCATTTGCGAAAGCAGAAGGACACCGAATCGGAAACGTTTTTTCTGCCCTCTTGTTTCTGTCAGTTCTTCTGTGCGATGACCTCGGCCGCCAGTTGCGTCGCGCCGCGCGTTGAGGCTGACAGAAACAAGGGGGGCAGAAAAAAGACTCAAGTGGAAAAAAGGCCATAAAATCAGAAACGTATTTTCTGCCCTCTGTTTGTCTGTCAGTTCGATGGTGTCAAACAGTGAAGACTTACTTGGTGTCTTCCGATGTTGGCCCACAGTAGCGCGTCGAGATCGGTGTGGTTGACGAGCTTCTGAGCGTGGTCGCGGAAACTGGTCTGACTTCCGGATTCCGCGAAGGCGGTAAGTTTGAAGGCGGTTCTATCAGCGGCGAAGCGCAGGGGCTGTGGTCCCAGTTGATGACCATCGAGCGACACCATGGCTGGTCGCAGCACCATCGCTTCGCCACCGAGGAAGTGCGTCAGAGCGGCCTCATAAAGGCCGAGATCCAGGCATGTTCCCCAGTCATGCAATACAGCGGTGAGAACCTCCGCGAAATTGGCGGCTCCCGATATCAAGGGCTTCCATTGATGCGTGGTAATTTCAAACTGCAACCGATCTTTGTGAGTCAACACATTGTTCACGAACTCGCGTGTGACTTTCTCCGGCCTGACGTTGATGAGCATTCCGTGCTGCAAGTCGACCAGCATCAGGTAGTGTAGAAGCTGGGCCTTGTGTCGCGACGTAACTCTCTCGGCGGCCTTGAACTCCAGAATACCACCCAGCGTGAGCAGCACATCAATGAAGTGGTACTTCTCAAAACTGCCGTGGCTGACAAGGATCGGTACCTCAAGCAGCACATCGGACCTGCGAATCTCCAACGCTGCCTTGTAGTGCTTCTCGTCGAAGAACCGGCCCAATTCCTTGCGAATCGTCAGCACATCGCCGAATGCTCCATAGGAAAGTGTGCCGAACTCCTCACGGTTGAGTGGCTTCAGAGGCCGGTGACAAACGATGGGCATGTTGAATTCCAATTTTGTCTAGCTGACAGAAACAAGTGGACAGAAAGAGTGTTATTAAGTTTTGTCCCTTTGTTTCTGCCAGCTTTCCCGGCCTTGAACCTCATGAGAGCATTGAATGGCTTTGGGACCGTTGGCAAACGATGTGAATTCCGCGTTGTCCGACTGACACTGACAGAACAAGTGGGCAAAACAAGAAGACAAATTGTTGCCCCTTTTTTTGCCCTTTTGTTTCTGTCAGCCTTCCCCGCCCTTGAACCTCAGAGAGCATTCAGGATCGCGATGATGGCGGCACTCAGCGTGAAAGCTTCATGTATCTCAGCCACGGGATCGACGATCACGTCATTTCCTTGCTGACCGGCGATCGTGTCGGTGCCGCCTTGGCCGTTGAGCGAATCATCGCCGTCACCACCCAGGATGATGTCCTGGCCGCCGCCGCTCAGGATGGTGTCGTTGCCATCACCGCCGACAACGATGTCATCGCCATCATCGGAGTTGATAAGGTCATTACCGTCACCGCCGTGGATAAAGTCATTGCCGAGCCCGGAGACGATCGTGTCGTCTCCGTCGCCGCCGTTGACCGTGTTGCTGCCGTCACCGGCATTGATGTAGTCGTTGCCATGATCGCCGCGAATCTTGTCGTCACCCGCGTTGCCGCTGATCGTGTCGTTGTTGCGACCGCCGTCCAGTGTGTCATTGCCGTTGCCACCGACAACCGCATCCGCTCCGACGCCACCTAAGATCGAGTCATTGCCGGCCATCCCATTGAGGTTGTCGTCGCCAACACCTCCCAAAAGCGTGTCATTGCCATCGTCTCCCTTGAGCGTGTCGTTGCCAAGGCCACCGTCGACGCGGTCGTCTCCTTGCTGGCCGTTGATCGAGTCGGCTCCATCTCCGCCGTTGATCGAATCATTGCCCAGACTGCCACCGAGTGAGTCATTTCCCGTCCCGCCGATGATCGTGTCGTTGCCGGCGAAACCACAGCAGGAATCGTCGCCCGATCCGCCGTCGAGCGTGTCGTTCCCCAGCGAGCCATTGAGTGTGTCGTTCCCAGCATTGCCGCTGAGAGACATCCGCACGCGGCCGATGTTGGCTCCCGTCGCGTCCAGCAGGTCGTTGCCGGTTCCACCGCGTACATCGAGTTTCAGAGCAGCAACGGTGTCGATACTGCCAATCGTGATGATGTCGTTGCCATTCGCTCCGTCGACCAGGACGCATTGAATGTTGCTGGTCGCCGAAATGGTGCCACCGCCGATTCCCACCACCAGGACTCCTCCCAGCTGACCGACCGTGATCACATCGGCGGCCGCGGTCCCGCTGACCTGAATCGTATTGAACCCATCGCCGCCATCGGCCGAGTCTGTTGGTCCCCCCGATCCGTCAAAGAGGATGGTATCATCGCCATCGGCTCCCAGGAGTATGTCGCTGCCTCCTTGACCATTGAGCGTGTCGTCACCAGTGCCGCCGTTGATCGTGTCGGCTCCCGCGCCACCGAGCACGCTGTCGTTGCCGCCTCCGCCATCGACTGAATCATTGCCGGCTCCGGCGTTGATGAAATCATCGAAATCTCCCGCTAACAGCGTGTCGTCACCATCACTGCCAATCAAAGTGTCGTTTTGAGGCCCTGACAACGGCGGCGGAGTGGGCGGCGGAGGCGGCGGAGGAGGAATGACGACTCCGACAACGCCGGTGATGCCCAAGACAATCGCGTTTGCCAGTCCGGTCGCGTCACTCGGATTGATTCGGAAGAACAGCGGTTGTCCCGGCTGAATGTCGTCCGCGGACGGTCCCGGCGTGATGCCATTCTCAATCGCAGCCGTCGCGTTGTTTATTCCGCCAGTCAGAATCGAAACCCCTTCGAGTTGGGGACGCGGGTCACCGTTCGCACCACGCGAATCCTGATCCCCAAGACCGATCACTTCGATATTCCGCGCGATCAATTGATTGATCGTGTTCTGAATCAATGCTCCGTTCGGCGGCGCGCTGGCACCACCATTGAGCGTGACTTGCGAGGCCGGCACCGTGACTCCGCCGACGCCCGTGTAGACCGCGAGTCCGTCTGGCCGGAAGGTGAACGGAGCGTCGGTCGCGATCAGCACAATGTGCCGAGCACCGGGACGGAAGCCAATGCCGTCGATGGAACTCGCCACCGGAATTGTCGGCGGCAACACGTTGTTGGCGAGGTCGGGCGTGAACGAACTGTAAGCTGGCACGTCGCCTCCCCGTCCGGGATTGGTTTGAGTGCTAGCCAAGCCCGCAGGTCCGCTGTCGGTCGTGTCGCCATCGTTGTTGCCGTCGAAGCCCGTGCCGGTCGCCAATTGGAAGAGCGCTTCAATGTCGCTCTCCGACCTGGGACCGCCACCACCGGGACTCGACCGATTCAAGGCCGCGGTAATCGCCGTGTTAAAATTCACGGTGTCGTCGGTGATGACGGGCTGGTTCAAGATGAAGGGGCGGTCGTTGTTTTGCCCCAATGCGTAGTCTTCAAAACGGGAAATTCCGAAGGCGAAGTCGCCGTTGGAGAACTGCGCCTGCAGTTGCGTGATTACCGAGTTGAAACTGGAAGCCAACGTCGGTCCCGCACTCGAGAAGTTTCCCGTGTCATCGAACAGCAACACGATGTCGAGCACCTGCGGCGCCGCCACGTCGTCGTTGAGGATGCGGCCTTCCGCTTGTGGATCGTTGATCTGCGCATTCACTACGTTCGACAGATTGACGAAGAACGTCTCATCCCCTTCGAGCGTGGTGTCGCCCAGAATGACGACGTTGATCGTCTTGAGCGATTCACCCGGGGCGAACGTCAGAGTCCCATTGGTTGACTGATAGTCATTGCCGGCGGTCGCCGTGCCGCCCGCCGTCGTGCCGTCCGAGAATGTCGCGAAATCGACCGATACGGCCATGAAACTGGGCGACGTCAGCCGCACATTGAACGTGACCGTGTTGGTGACGTTGCCTTCATTGAATCGGAGGTCGTCGATGATGAGGCCAGAAAGACGTGTGCTCAGAAGGTCGTTGCCAACGCCTCCGTCCAGCGAGTCCGGCCCACCGACCGCGATCAACGTGTCATTTCCGCCTTGACCGAGAAGTGTGTCGGCACCCGTGAAGCTGTTGGCGGCGAGTTGGAAGTCGTCAAAGATCACGTCATTGCCAGTACCCCCGTAGAGCAAGTCGTTGCCGTTGCCTCCTTCGATGGTGTCGTTGCCGCTGTTGCCGTTACTCAGATCGTTTCCGTCGCCTCCCAGAAGGCTGTCGTTACCGACGGCGCCCAGCAAGCTGTCGTCGCCCGCTTCACCGTCGATCGTATCGTTGCCACCTTGGCCGTTGATCGTGTCGTTGCCGTCGCCGCCCAGCAGGCTGTCACCGAATTCACCGCCGAGGATCGAATCGTTGCCAGCATCGCCACTGACGGTATCCGTACCGCCATCGCCGTTGAGCGTGTCATCGCCGAGGTCGCCGTTGATCGAGTCCTGGCCGTTGCCCGCGAAGACACTGTCATTCCCGTCGCCGCAACTGATCATGTCGTCGCCGTCGCCGCTGTCGATCGTGTCATTGCCGGCGTCACCGGTGATTGAGTCCTGGCCGTCGCCGCTGCGGATACTGTCGTCGCCCGCGCCGGCCGTGATCGAATCGCCGCCGTTGCCGCCGACGATCGTGTCGTTGCCCCCTTGTCCGTTGATGCTGTCATTGCCGTCGCCGCCAATGAGGCTGTCGGCCAAATCCGGACTGCCGAGGAGCGTGTCGTCACCGTTGGCTCCGTCCACTTCGATCGTCGGGTTGGCAGTGAATGCTGCCGCGGTGACGCCGCTCAGGTCGATCGAGTTGGCCTCGTCGCTGCCCAGGATCACGATCGACTGCACATTCGAGGCGGCGACGTTCCCAATGCTGCTGACCGGAGTGAACCCTCCACCCGACGTAGACACTTCGACCAACACATTGCCCGCCGCCGCACTGACTCGGACGCTGTCCTGACCGTCCAACTGAATGTTCAACTCGCCGGTCGCCGGAATGAACAATGCCGACACCGACAGCAACTGTCGTGACTCCATTGTCTCCGCGGCCTGCGGCACACCCGCCACCTGAGCCACGCCTCGGGATCGCTTGGTCTTGCATTTCAGTGAGTTCAACCAGGATTTCAGTTTCATGATAACGCCCTCCTTGGCGCTGGAATAACGTTGCTGGGTTGGTTAATGGGACTAATGGGACTCATGGGACTTTGGAAGTTCGGGACTGGTGGGACATTCTCATGGAACCCATATGTCCCATCAGTCCCATCAGTCCCATCAGTCCCATCAGTCCCATCAGTCCCATCGCCACGCACTTACGTCGCGTTCAGGATCGCGATGATGGCGGCACTCAGCGTGAAGGCTTCATGAATCTCAGCCATAGGATCGACGATCACGTCGTTTCCTTGCTGACCGGCGATCGTGTCGGTGCCGCCTTGGCCATTGAGCGAATCATCGCCGTCGCCGCCCAGGATGATGTCCTGGCCGCCACCGCCCAGGATGGTGTCGTTGCCGTCACCGCCCACGACGATGTCATCGCCGTCGTCGGAGTTGATGAGATCATTGCCGTCACCGCCGTGGATAAAGTCATTGCCAAGTCCGGAGACGATTGTGTCGTCGCCATCGCCACCGTTGACCGTGTTGGTGCCATCTCCCGCGTTGATGAAGTCGTTGCCGTGATCGCCGCGAATCTTGTCGTCGCCGGCATTGCCGCTGATCGTGTCGTTGTTGCGGCCTCCGTCGAGCGTGTCATCGCCGTTGCCACCGACAACCGCATCCGCTCCGACGCCTCCCAAGATCGAATCATTGCCAGCCATGCCATTGAGGTTGTCGTCGCCGACGCCTCCCAACAGCGTGTCATTGCCATCGTCTCCCTTGAGCGTGTCGTTGCCGAGACCGCCGTCCACTCGGTCGTCTCCTTGCTGGCCATTGATCGAGTCGGCTCCGTCACCGCCGTTGATCGAATCATTGCCCAGGCTGCCGCCGAGCGAGTCATTTCCCGTCCCGCCGATGATCGTGTCGTTGCCGGCGAAACCACAGCAGGAATCATCGCCCGATCCTCCGTCGAGCGTGTCGTTTCCCAGCGAGCCATTGAGTGTGTCGTTGCCAGCATTGCCGCTGAGCGACATCCGCACGCGGCCGATCTTGGCTCCTGTGGCATCCAGCAGGTCGTTGCCGGCCCCGCCACGCACGTCGAGCTTCAGCGCGGCCACAGTGTCGATACTGCCAATCGTGATGATGTCGTTGCCATTCGCTCCGTCGACCAGGACGCATTGAATGTTGCTGGTCGCCGAGATGGTACCACCACCAATTCCCACCACCAGAACTCCTCCCAATTGGCCGACCGTGATCGTGTCAGCCGCGTTGGTTCCCGTGACCTGAATCGTATTGAAGCCATCATCGCCGTCGGACGTATCGGCCCCGCCGCCAGCGGCATCGAGCACGAGCGTGTCGTCTCCGAGTCCACCGATCAGCGTATCAGCGCCACCTTGGCCGTTGAGCGTGTCGTTACCGGCTTGACCGTCCAGAGTGTCCTGGCCGGCGCCGCCCAGTATGGAATCGTTGCCGCCGCCACCGAGGATGGAGTCGTTTCCAGCCTGGCCGTTGATGAAGTCGTTGCCGAGATCGCCCACGATCGTGTCGTTGCCGTCGCTGCCGACGAGAGTGTCTCCATCGGGATCAACATCAACCGCCGTTGTGGGAGGAGGCGGGACGGGAGCAGGCGGCGGAGACGGCGGAACAACCGATCCAGAGTCGTAGATCGTCACTGTGGATACAGCATCCAGTAACACAAACGGTGTGATTGTCGGCGCGAGAGGAGTCAGATTTGAGAGCGTGATGAAGAACGTTTCGGGCGGTTCTGTGATGGCGTCGCCAAACGCTGCGACCGGAATCGTCGCGGTTGTTTGTCCTGCCGCGAAGGTCAATGTCCCGCTGGTCAATGAGAAGTCAACTCCCGCCGTCGCCGTGCCGGGACTCGTCGCGAAATCCACTGTGAACGGCACTGGCGGTGCCGACGACAATACGATCGACACTGTTGTCGAGCCGCTGGTGACACCCAAGTTCGAGAGTGCCGCCGCCAATGCATTACTCGTCGTGAAGATGGCAGCCGTGGGATCGATGATTTGCAGAGCCGGCAAGAACGCGCCATTGCCAACACCGAACGCTCGCAAAGTGACTCCCATTCCTTGCAGCGTGATGACCTCGTCCTGGTACGCGGCGGGGACGGTAAATGGAGGGCCGTCAAACGGCTGACCATCCGAGAGAAACGCCAATGTTCCCGCGCCCTGAGCTGTTCCGAGCTGCTGGAAGACGGAAATTGCGTCTTGCAGCGGCAGTTCAAAGATGGTTCCTCCCAAACTTTGGAGTGACCGCACGATCTGTTCGAAGTCCGTCACACCATTGTTATCCGCATCCGCCGTCGGCGTCGTTGACAACTGGCGGCCCGGCAGTGCCGGATTCATGTCCTGAATGCGCGACGTATCGTCAAAGGAAATCAATGACAGGTCAGCGCTCACACCGCGGTTGATCAAATCTTGTTGGAATGCCAGAAGGGAGGCGATTTCCGCGTCCAGGATTGTGTCTGCGAACCCGTCATTATTGAGGTCGCCGACTGGAGAACCGCCAAAGGTGCCGAAGGTACTGCCCGATTGATCCACCACGAGCACGGCGCTGGCGGTTCCACCTTCGATCACATTGACGTCACCGATCGAGATGCCCACGGGAGACACGTCGAAACAGACAGACCGAACCAGGTCGTCTCCCGCATTGCCGTCTAGATTGTCCGCGCCCAAATTGCCACAGAGCGTGTCGTCCCCACCGTTGCCTCGCAACGTGTCGTTGCCGAGTCCGCCGTCAACCGAATCATTGCCGGCCCCGCCGAACGCGAGATCGTTGCCATCACCACACACGAGCGTGTCGGCATCCGCATCACCATTCAACGTGTCGTTGCCGACATTTCCCAGGATCGAGTCACGTCCAGCACCGCCATTTAGACTGTCGTCACCCGCTTCTCCATCGACTGTATCATTGCCACCTTGGCCGTTGATCGTGTCGTTGCCGTCGCCGCCCAGCAGACTGTCACCGAACTCGCCGCCGAGGATCGAGTCATTGCCGGCATCGCCGCTGACCGTGTCGGTGCCGCCGTCGCCGTTGAGCGTGTCGTCGCCGAGATCACCATTGATCGAGTCTTGGCCGTTGCCGGCGAAGACGCTGTCATTGCCGTCTCCCGCGCTGATCGTGTCATCGCCGTCGCCCGAGTCAATCGTATCATTCCCCGCATCGCCGGTGATTGAATCTTGGCCGTCGCCGCTGCGGATGCTATCTTCGCCCGCGCCGGCGGTGATCGAATCACTGCCGTTGCCGCCGATCAGCGTGTCGTTGCCTCCTTGACCGTTGAGGCTGTCCTTGCCGTCGCCGCCGATCAGGCTGTCGGCCAAATCGAGACTGCCGATGAGCGTGTCGTCGCCGTTCGCTCCATCGACTTCGATTGTCGGGTTGGCGGTGAAGGCAGCTGCGGTGACTCCGTTCAGGTCGATCGAGTTGGCCTCGTCGCTGCCCAGGATCACGATCGACTGGACATTCGAGGCGGCGACGTTCCCAATGCTGCTGACCGGAGTGAACGCTCCACCCGACGTAGACACTTCGACCAACACATTGCCCGCCGCCGCACTGACTCGGACGCTGTCCTGACCGTCCAACTGAATGTTCAACTCGCCCGTCGCCGGAATGAACAACGCCGACACCGACAGCAACTGCCGAGTCTCCATCGTCTCAACCATCGGTTGGACATTCACTCGCGAGGCGTTTCGGTTCCGAGCGTTCTTGCGTCCAAAGCCATTCAACCATTTTGTAAACTTCATGATCGCCCTCCTTGGCATTCTGAGATTGTTTATTGGAACACAGATTGATCTTTACACTGACTGCGCTCTTTGGTCCTTTGCGTTGCCACTAAACGTCAAACAAGCGATGTCACTCGCACCCCACCGAGCTTGCCTCGGTGGAATCGGGCTTTTGCACTAAGAGCCACTTCAATCGCTGTAGTGCAGAAGCCCGCAAACCACCGAGGCAAGCTCGGTGGGGTCGTTGGGATCTCGACTAAAAGTTACTTTGGCCAACTTCTGGCGGGCTGCTTAGGATCGGCGCATCAATAACTGTCGTAGCCGAAGTCGCCAGACTTCGGATCTGAACTCTGGCGAGTTCAGCGACATAGGACAGTTATTTCTGCGCCGGTCCTTAGTCCTGGAAAACCAAGCAGCCCGCCTGCTGATTTGGGTTTGATAAATCACAGAGGACCGATCAGTCCCATGACTGCTACGTTGCATTCAGAATCGCGATGATGGCGGCACTCAGCGTGAAAGCTTCATGTATCTCAGCCACGGGATCGACGATCACGTCATTTCCCTGCTGACCGGCGATCGTGTCGGTGCCGCCTTGGCCATTGAGCGAATCATCGCCGTCGCCACCCAGGACGATGTCCTGGCCACCACCGCTCAGGATGGTGTCGTTGCCGTCACCGCCGACAACGATGTCATCGCCATCATCGGAGTTGATGAGATCATTGCCGTCACCCCCGTGGATGAAGTCATTGCCGAGTCCGGAGACGATCGTGTCGTCACCATCGCCACCGTTGACCGTGTTGCTGCCATCGCCTGCGTTGATGAAGTCATTGCCATGATCGCCGCGAATCTTGTCGTCGCCGGCATTGCCACTGATCGTGTCGTTGTTGCGACCTCCGTCGAGCGTGTCATCGCCGTTGCCACCGACAACCGCATCCGCTCCGACGCCACCTAAGATCGAGTCGTTGCCAGCCATGCCATTGAGGTTGTCGTCGCCGACGCCTCCCAACAGCGTGTCATTGCCGTCGTCTCCCTTGAGCGTGTCGTTTCCGGTACCGCCATCCACTCGGTCGTCTCCTTGCTGGCCATTGATCGAGTCGGCACCGTCACCGCCGTTGATCGAATCATTGCCCAGGCTGCCGCCGAGTGAGTCATTTCCCGTCCCGCCGATGATCGTGTCGTTGCCGGCGAAACCACAGCAGGAATCATCGCCCGATCCACCGTTGATGGTGTCAGCGCCCAGCGAGCCGTTGATCGTGTCGTTGCCAGCATCGCCATTGAGCGCCAGACGCACGCTGCCGATCTCGGCTCCCGTAGCGTCCAGGAGATCGTTGCCGGTCCCGCCATGGATCTCGAGACTCAACGCGGGCACGCTGTTGACGCTGCCGATCGTGATCGTGTCGTTTCCGCCCAATCCATCGACGATCACGCTCTGAATGTTGTCTGTCGCGGCGATCGTGCTCCCGGCAATTCCCACCGTCAGCGCGCCGCCCACTTGCCCAACTGTGATCGTGTCGGCCAATCCGGTGCCGTTGACCTGAATCGTGTTCAGGCCGTCTCCCCCTTCAGCCGTATCCGTCGGACCGCTGGTGCCGTCGAAGATAATCGTGTCATTGCCGTCGCCTCCGAGCACCGTGTCGCTGCCCCCTTGGCCGTTGAGCGTGTCGTCACCGGCGTTGCCGAAGAGTGTGTCGGCTCCACTGCCTCCCAAGACCGAATCGTTGCCGTCGCCCGCGTCGATTGAATCGTTGCCACTGCCTCCGTTGAGCAGATCGGAGCCGCCCGTCCCAATGATCGTGTCGTCACCCTCGTTGCCGAAGGCCGTGTCATCCTCGCTTCCGGGAGGAGGTGGCGGTGCTGGCGATGGTGGTGGTGGCGGCGGCGGATTATCGGTGACCGGAAGGCTTGTCGGCGAGTCGTCGTCGGCGATCCGGCCCACGCCCGTCGCGTCTAACAAGGACACGTTCGTGGGGTTCGTCAAATTGACGTTGAATGTTTCGTCTGGTTCCAGCGTGTCATCGGCGTTGATCGTGACGGAAATTTGTTTCAGCGTTTCTCCCGGCTGGAACGTCAGTGTGCCGGTGGTGTAGAGGTAGTCGTTGTCGGCCGTGGTGGCCGTGCCATCCGAGGTCGCGTAGTTCACAGTGACAACGCTGCTCGAGGCCGCCGACAACTGCACATAGAAAAGCATCGACTTCGTCGTGCTGCCGACGACGGTCGGCGGAAAATCGCCGCCGTGGGTGTAATTGACACCCAGGTTGGTGCCGATCAGCGTCGTGGCTCCCGTCGTGGGGTCCAGTCGATAGAGCTGAGCGGGAGACGAAATGGTGGCCACGTAGAACGTGTTCGAGGCATCGATCTCGATACTCATCGAGGTGGCGGCGAGGCCCGTCATTGCGATGGTATTCAGAACAGCCCCTGTGGCAGGATTCAACTGGTATAAGTTGAACCCGCCGCCGAACCCACCGTCCACAGCCCACAGATTGCCATTGTTGTCGAAGGCGAAATCGCAGACGTAGATGCTCAATTGGTCGATTTCGGTGAATTGGCCTGTGCTCGTGTTGACCGAATAATACGTGCCGCTATGGCTGCCCGCGAACAACTGCCCGGTGGGACCGGCATCGAGCGCGATGATCCAGTCAGTGGTGACCGGCGGAGCGCCGACCGGAGTCGCTTGGCCCGTCGTCAAGTTCACCTCGGCGAGCTGGCCGGCATTCACGCTGTTGATGATGGTCCAGAATCGGCCGTCGGACGTGAAAGCTCCGGTGAAACTGCTCGGATAGCCCAGTGAGCCGATGGTCGTGGCGACCCCCGTATTCTTATTGATCGAGACGAGATTGGTACCGTTTGTAGACGTGGCATAGAAAACGGACCCGGCGATGCTCCCTTCGGAGACAACACCGTCGGAGATGGCCATCTGAGGCAGACCCGCGACGCTCTCGACGCCCGTAATAATCGAATCGTTGCCGACACCACCGACCAGCGAGTCGCGTCCTTCGCTGCCGATAATGGTGTCGTCGCCCGCCTGGCCCAGCACGGTGTCGTCGCCGACATTGCCCACCAGCGAATCGTTGCCCGCGCCGCCGATCAGCGAATCGTTACCGTTGCCGCCGAGGGCCGTGTCATTGCCCGCTTGGCCGTTGAATACGTCGTTGCCATCGCCGCCCAGGAGACTGTCGTGGCCGATGCCACCCAGCAGGCTGTCATCTCCCGCTTGGCCGTCAATACTGTCGTTGCCGCCTTGGCCGTTGATCGTGTCGTTACCGTCGCCGCCAAGCAGGCTGTCAGCGAATTCGCCGCCGAGAATCGAGTCGTTGCCGGCATCGCCGCTGACAGTATCCGCGCCGCCATCGCCGTTGAGTGTGTCATCGCCAAGATCACCATTCACCGAGTCCTGGCCGTTGCCCGCAAAGACGCTGTCGTTGCCGTCGCCACCGGAGACCGTGTCGTTACCGTCGCCGGAATCGATAGTGTCGTTGCCGGCGTCGCCGGTGATCGCATCTTGGCCGTCGCCGCTACGGATGCTGTCATTTCCAGCACCGGCCGTTATCGAATCTCCGCCGTCGCCGCCAACGATCGTGTCATTGCCACCTTGGCCATTGATCGTGTCGTTGCCGTCACCGCCGAGCAGATTGTCGGGCAAGTCGGGACTTCCGATAATCGTGTCGTGGCCGTTGGCCGCATCGACTTCGATCGTCGGATTGGCGGTGAAGGCCGCTGCCGTGATGCCGCTCAGGTCGATCGTGTTGGCATCGTCACCGCCCAACACGAGGATCGATTGCACGCTGGATGCGGCCACGGTCCCAAGGCTGGTGACCGGAGTGAAGGCTCCGCCACCGGACGCTGTCTCCACCAGCACGTTGCCCGCCGTCGTCGCGCTGACGCGCACGCTGTCGTCGCTGTCCAACTCAATGCTCAGTTCGCCGGTCGCCGGAATGAACAATGTCGAGACCGACAGCAACTGCCGAGTCTCAAACGTCTCCGTCCGCCCCGCGACGCGTCCGGGGCGATTGGCCGAGCGACGCGATGTGGTTCGGAACAGCTTGGATCCGAACTGAGGCGACTGCTGCCGTGTTGACTGACCTTGCCACCAACCCTTGAGCCAAGACGAACGGTTCATTTTTGACGTCCTTGTCACTGTTCTGGTTGTTCCGCCTGTGTCGGTCTTGCCGAAATGACCAGTCGTTCCAGTTCGACTGGCCCTGCGGAACATCGCGGTTCTGCGGGTGAGGATCGTCCGGCACAACCCGATCAAACGACAAAACTGGGCGCTGCCGGAATGACCCATACCACTGCTAGTTCAGGCACAATCAGCACCCGAAGAACAACCGCGAGGACCGCAACAATCGGTAGTGACGACCCAACCCGCAAAGTCCACCACACTTAGCCGAGGTCGGACTACACAGGGCTGGCTAGTTCGTCGCATTGGGCGAATTGTAGAGTGGGTCGAGTCATCGAGAC
>JAYVSP010000068.1:0-15998 GCA_043775215.1 Planctomyces sp.
CTGCTCCTTCCTTGAGTTCGAACTCCAACACGACTCGTGGAAGAAACAAATACCAAATAACTTACGCTGTGTCACTAAAACTTAGACAGTCGAACTAATTTGCCACGCATGAATTTCCGCAAGGAGATAGATGTCAGGTTGACCCATAAAACTGGGCGAGTCGATCCGGAGAGAGTCCCAGCTTCAGTCCGGCGAGCAAGCTCCAGTTTTTGAATGTTTGCCGGACGATGCCGTTCGCCAACCAGCGACGCGGATCGACGTGCAGCGGTCCCGGTAAGAGTTTGATCTGATAACGACGACGGCGGAGTTCGCTCATCAACAGCACATCTTCCATCAGCCGAACCTCGGCGAATCCGCCGAGAGCTTCGAAGGTTGCTCGCCGAAGGAAAATTCCCTGATCACCGTACGGGAGCTTTCGCCAGCAGACTCGTGCGGCGTTCCCCCATTCGAGCCAACGGAAGGCCGTTCGATCTTGGTCGATCCGCTGTCGAAACGCTCCGCCAACGACTCGACTGTCGGACAAAGCCGCCTCAATTTGGCGGGCGCCATCCGGTTCGAGCCAACAGTCGGCGTGCAGAAAGAGCAGCACGTCACCGACCGCGGCGCGAGCTCCCGCGTTGAGTTGGTGTCCTCGTCCGCGCTGGCAGCTCACGACGGTGGCCCCGGCTGAGCGGGCGAGTTCGGCAGTTTCATCCTGGCTTTCGGCGTCGGCCACGATGACATCGATCGGTCGCAAAGCAAATGCCCATTTGATGTTTCGCTCGATGCAAACCGCCTCATTGAGCGTCGGAATCACGATTGAAAGCCGCATAGACGTTCCCCAAATCGCCCCAGTCGCTTGAACTCAGTCCGCGGGGCCGCAAAGATCGCCCTAATTGCAGAATTGGGTCAATCGTTAAGGTCTGCGCAGTTTAGCTGGTTTTCGTAGGAGAAGGTCGAATGTGTCTGAATCGGAAGTCAATTGTTCTCGCTCTGGGCGTCGTCTGCGTGTTCGCAGCGACCACTCGATCCGCCGAAATGATGAATCGGATCGAGCGAAGTTCTCAAAAACTGGATTGGTTGGTCAAACATCCCACCATTGAAAAACTGCTGGAATTGCACAATCAAGAACGAGCTCGCAATGGCCTGTCGCCGTCCGTTCTCAATCCGGAAATGTGCTTATCCGCCCAAAAGCATGCGGTCTGGATGGCCGAAACCGGTGCGTTTCAGCACAGCGGCCTGCCCTATCGCGAAAATATCTTCTGGGGTGTTCGCACTCCGCAAGAGGCCACAAACGGCTGGATTTGGTCGCCGGCTCACCACGCCAATATGCTGAGCGGAAGCCAGGTTGGTTTCGGGTACATGGTCCTCAACGGCCGCCCCTACTGGTGCTCCGTCATGCAGTAGCCGATTCCTCTCGAATGTGATGTCCAGCGCCGCAACGCATCCCTGGCTGGTGGGATGCCTGCGGCGTTTTGCTTTTGGGAGTGTTGGAGATGTCCCGCATCAGTCCTACGATTGCAGTTTGGCCAACAGTATCGGCTCCACATCGTCGAGCAGGCTGCGCAGGTCCAGTTCCTCGGCCAATTCACGTGGAAGTTTTGCGAGCAGGTCGCTGGCGGCATCGTTGGTGATGAGTGATCGCAGGGCCGTGTCGGATTCTCTCAAGTCCTGAATCTGCATGACGAGTTCCGCCAGTGGTCCGTCTTCGTCGGCGTTGGCAGTTGCGGCGCGGGCGGATTTGGTGCGGAGTCGGATGCTCTCCAACCAAACTCGGCCGCGAGCCAAATCGGTGGCACAGGCTCGCAATTGATTGGTCCAGCCGATGCGGTTTGCCTGCCAGTGGCCGTGCCGTTCCGTGCGGCCAGCCAGCTCCAATCGGATGGCCAGTAGTCGGTCGCCGTGCTCTTCAAGTTGTCGTTCGACTTCATCGCTGAACCGGGCGAGAAACTCCTTGTCGCTGCGAACCCCTTCGGCGGAGATCTTACAAATGAGCCAGCGGAGGACGTCCAACGGGCGAAATTCCAGTGTGGCTTGGCGGCGGTCATCAACAGAAACCAGATAGCAGCCACGCTCGCCCGGTTCTCGCACGTGGCGACCTTGCGGATTTCCCGAATAGACGACCGGCGGCGATTCGTGCAAAACGTCTCGCTGATGGATGTGCCCCAAGGCCCAGTAGTTGTATTCACGCCGCAACAGATCGGAAATCTTGCAGGGTGCGTACCGCGCGTGTTCGCCGGCGACCTCCGTTTCCAACGACGTGTGCAGCATACCGATGTTGAAGCAACCGGCCACTGGCGGCGGAAATTCGCCGACGACGTTCGCGGCTTCCATCGCCGTTGCGAAACCACGTCCGTGAATGGCGACGTTGAGATCTTCGAGCACTTTGGTTTCGACACGGGTCGATGACAACAGCGTCACGTTCGCCGGATACTGCAACGACTTGGCCATGCGACTGTCGGCGTCGTGATTGCCGCTGATGGCGATGACCGGGATGCCCGCTTCCCTCAATTGCGACATCCGCTGGTGAAAGAACAGGCCGGTGTTGTGGTCTTCCCAATCGCGGTCAAAGACGTCGCCGGCAATCAGCACGAAGGCGACTTTCTCATCAATCGCCAATCGCACCAGATTGTCGAGTGCTCGCCGCGTTGCGCCCCGAATTTCAGCGACGGGTGCCCCTTCGTAGCGTTCCAAACCCTTAAGCGGACTGTCGAGATGCAAATCCGCCGCGTGAACAAACCGAAACATGCCGAAGACTCCCTTCAAGAGCGGCGATGATCCGGCTGAACGGTCGTGGGGTCAAGCGTAATGGTCCTGACTTGGTCGACGCCGAGTGAGGCCCTACGTAGCTCAGTCGCTCCGCGACTGAGATTCATTCTTCGACTTTGCTCAGAAAGCGGCCGCCGCTCATGAACATGCCATTTTCGGCGGGTCGGCACCATTCGAGCGTAGCGCGGTAACGGTACTCGCGCGTGTCGCTGGCCATCTTGATCGTGACTTCGCCGATCGAGATCGATCCGCGATGCAGCAGCCCGATCCCGAATCGACTGATTTCACGAGTCATCGCGGGAACTACCGAACCGCGCGAAGTGATGATTTCCGCCGGGACGGACAATTCCAGCCGCTCCGCCGCGCGTTCGTGAGTCGGTTCGGAGCGTTCGATGCTCTCCAAAACCTCGCGCAAATCCTGCATTGTCGGTCGGCTCCAGGGGTCGCCAGCCATTTTGAGTGCTCCTCGTTGCGAGTTGTGTCGGTCACCGTGCGGGAGATTTCTCCCCATCAAGCCGCACAACGATAGGTCAACTTTGCCACGAGCGACCACTCCCTGGATCGGTATTTCAAACGGTCTTGCCGACCGTCGTGCCGCTGGTGACGTGTGGAGCGATTATTTTCGTCCTGGTTCCTCGACGGGAATTGGCGACTTCCGAACGCTGGCTGGTGCCGGAACCAATTTCTTGGAGCGGAATCCCAAACCAATCAAAATCGCCGAGACTACACTGCCAATAATCAGCAGAATCTTCGGCCAGGCGCGAGCCGCCGTCGGGTGTTTGTCGACGTTCCAATCGACGTCGGGTAGGAATTGCGCGTCAGCTTGAGACTGTTGAAGGTCAAGACTCACATGTGACTCTTGGTCCGATGGCGTCTGGCCGGGACTGGGAAACGATTCAGAGAATGCTGCTTCGTTTGCGTCAGCGGCGTGACCTGGAATTGCGCCGAAACTGTCGGCCTCCGAAGACTGCTCAAAAACGGCGTTTCCGATGTGCGTCGAGTCTGCGTCTTCGGGAGTCAGCGAGCGCAACAAGATCTGTCCGGCTGGTCGACTTTGGTTCGTCGACGATCCCGGAACGATTTCAATGCTCGCCGCAGAGTTCGGACGCGTCCGGCCATTGGCATCGTACGATGCACCGGCACCCCGCACCTCCGAGTCCGACATCGAGTTCCGCTGGAATCGCGATGGCAAGCTGGAAGTGTCGATGATCAACTCGCCATTGAGGACTGCTCCCTGCGACTTCATCGGCGCATCGAAATCGTCAAAGGCCGATTGAGTGATCGGACCGGTGTCGTTCTTTCGCGGCTTGTTGTCCAGTCGCGGCTTGTTGTCCAGTCGCGGCGCGGTGTCCAGTCGCGGCGCGGTGTCGCGGTTCGCAGTTGAAGTTTTGATGGTCTGACTCTGCCGCGGTGCGAAGTCGTCGGTCAAAGCGGAATCGGCCTGATCCATCGGCTGCCGACGGCCTTCCGCGGTATTGCTCAATCCGCTCCGAACTGTGCTTGCCGTTCGGCTGGTCGCGGGAATCTTCGGCAATAGGGGTTCGTCGACCGGCGATGCCTTCTTCTGACCGGCGCCTGAGAACTCAGACCGTGACACAATCTTCGACGAAGAAAGCGAAGACCTGCCGTTCGGCTGCGCTGGCTTGGCGGGAGCCTCCAATTGCTGCTCCAGATCATCCTCGGGCAAGAATTTTCCCTTCGCAGGTGACGGAGCATCGGTGATTCGTTGATCGACCGTTTGGGACGTTTTAGTTGTGGGTTTTGTTACGGTGCGACCTGCTGATGGGCGCAAGTTAGCAATCACTTGTTCTTTTTCGTCCGGCTCATCATCAAGGTCGTCGTCGTCATCGTCGTCTTCGAGTTCATTGAAGCTGGTTGTGGCCAACTTTTTGTCGGCAACTTTTACCGTGGACTTGGTCGGCGGGCGGCTGACGGGCGAATCCAGGAAAGGATTTTCGTCTTCCTCCAAATCCAGAGGCTTGACCGCGGCTACGGACTTGCTGGGTGGTTTGGTTGGCAGTTTGGCCACAGGCTTGGCGGCGGTTCGCGTTTCCGGCAGCTTCTCGTCGAACAGAGATTCGTCGTCGAGTAAGTTGGACTTCGGCTGTCGCGTCGTCTCTTTGCGAGCGATCTCCGGTCGCGAAGTCGTTGAGCTAGGTCGTTGTGGGCCGGTTGCCGGCTTGGCTGGACGAGACGTCTTTGTTTCGGTAGTCCCGCTGCGAGATGCGACCGACCGGTCTGCGTCGTCAGTTTTGGGCCGAGTGGTCGTCGAGCTTTTCGGTTTAGTTTTAGAGTCGCTCTTTGCGATGGGTTTGTCCGAGGAGTCCTCGTCGCGAAGGTAATCCGATTCAGGGCGGACCTTTTTCTTGTTGATGAACTTGCCGCGATCGGCAACTTCTTCCTTCGCCTTCGCCGAACTTTTATCAGGATCCTTCTTCGAGAAGAATCGAGGCCCGGCATGGCAGCCCAGGAATGACGCCCCTGTCAACAAGGCCAGCCCCACGACGGCAGCCCGACTTCTGCACGCACGCATGCGACCGTTCACGGCAATCTTCCCGAAGTTCGATGAACACCAGTGCCCTCCGAATCCATCCGGAGAGACTTCTCTCGCCGAATTCATCGACTGTACGGAAGATGTGGCCTTAACGTCCTTTTCCGGGGAGTGAAACTTTGACGAAGCCTCGCAGGCATTGCATTTAGCGCAGCTTGACTTTCCGGTCGATCCAAATAGCAGGAAAAAAGACTCCAAGGACCGGCGCAGAAATAACTGTCAGATGTCGCTGAACTCGCCAGAGTTCAGATCCGAAGTCTGGCGACTTCGGCTACGACAGTCATTGATGCGCCGGTCCCAAGTGTTACTTCGCACTCAGCATTGCCGCCGTCAGTGTGTTCCGCAGCAACGTGGCGATCGTCATTGGGCCGACACCGCCGGGGACCGGAGTGATCGCGCTGGCGACTAGAGAGACCGGCTCGAAATCAACATCGCCGACCAGCTTGTCCCCCTCGCGGTTGATGCCGACGTCGATGACGACAGCTCCGGGTTTGACCATGTCTGCGGTCACGAAGCGAGCTTTTCCGATCGCGGCAATGATGATGTCCGCCTGCCGCACGAGCGCGGGCAGATCTCGCGTGCGGCTGTGGCAAATCGTGACAGTGGCATCGGCAATTGCTCCGCGCTGGATCAACAGCATGGCCATTGGCTTACCAACGATCTCACTGCGGCCGAGGACCACCGCGTGCTTGCCGGCCGTCTCGATCTTGTACTCGGCCAAGAGACGTTGGCAGCCGGCTGGCGTGCAGGGCAAAAACCGCGGCCGGCCTTGAACCAGTAGGCCGACGTTGTGCGGATGAAAGCAATCGACGTCTTTGTGAGCGACGACGGCATCTAAGATAACTTGTTCGCGAATTTGTTTCGGCAATGGCAACTGCACGAGGATGCCATGCACGGTCGCATCGGCATTCAGTAACTCGACGAGGTCCAACAACTGAACCTCAGTGGTTTCGATCGGCAACCGGTGCAGGCTGCTCTTCAGCCCCGCCTTTTCGCACGCTTTCTGCTTGTTGCGGACGTAGACCGAGCTGGCGGGGTCATCGCCAACCAATACGGCCGCGAGGTGCGGCACGATTCCCGTGACATGCCGAAACGCGGCCGAGTCGCTCGCGATCTCCGCCGTCATCCGCGCGGCAACCGCCTTTCCATCAATGAGTGTCGCGGCCATGTGTGCTCCTGGTTTTCAAAATGGAACCAGTCCATTGGGTGATTTCAACGCAAATGTGAAAGACGCAAGGCTGCATATTCTTCGCGCGGACGAGAATGACACAATACGAGCTAACCACACTAACCCGAAGCGCGAGCGAGGCCGGGCGCTTCACAACGCATTGTTGCGAGTTTTCGCCCGCCCTCGCTCACGCTTCGGGTTAGTGTCACTCTCGGCCGCGCGAAGAATAAGATCAGGAAAAAATACAATAGCCAAGGCGTGGCCTCTGGCCCCTGACGACATCCCTCTGCGCTGGAAAGAACTGTGAAATGCGATTTCAAGAATTGACTCATTCACAAACAATTTCATAAATGAAGGCGTCTACTTTCACGACGTGATCCAAGCCGGCTCGAACTCCCTGCGGTAAGGCTTCGTCAGCAGACCGGCGGCCTTCTCATTGTTGGTGATCGTCATCTCTGCGGAGTTCCACATCAGCGTTTGGCCGGGGAGACGGATAGCGATCGTGCCCAGCAACACTGTCTCGGTCAGCGGGACGGCGTAATCGAAGTGTGAGGTCGTCTTGTCAGCGCCTCGGCAGGCGTCGGCCCAACTGACGTAGTGGTCACGAGCCGGCTGCAACTCAATCTTGAAGTCGGCGAATTTCTCTTCCGGAAACAGCTTCGGCGGCGCGACGTGCGGGATGACCAACGAACCTTGATCGCCCACAAGTACCGAACCGGAACCCGGCAAGTTGTAGCTGTCTGGTAATCCGTGGACATTGCTGGGCGGCTTGTTTCCATCGCCGTCATACCATGTCACCTTGATGTCGCGGCCAGCGCTCAGTTCCGTGCCGGGAAACCGGTAACTCACATTGGACATTTTCGTCCACACTTCGCGATTGATCGCGGGAGCCTCCGCGCGAATGGTCGTCGGCGCGGTCAACTTCAGCGCCATGAACACCGGATCGAGGATGTGGCAACCGAAATCTCCGAGTTGACCGTTCGAGAAATCTTGCCACGCACGCCAATTGAACGAGTGATAGATGCTGTTCTTGAATGGACGAGCCGACGCGACTCCGAGCCAATCGTCCCAGTGCAATGTTTCCGGGATCGGGTCCATGCCGGCGGGGCGATCGTCGACCAGCATCCAGCCCATGCGGCCCGCCTGCCACGAATGCACCTGTTGGACTTTGCCGATCACTCCGTCGTGAACCAGCTTGACCGCCGTGCGATAAAACTCGTGCGACTGAATCTGATTGCACATCTGCGTGACGAGGTTGTACTTCTTGGCGGCCAACTGCATCTGCCGAGCTTCATGCACCGTATGCGTCAGCGGCTTCTGGCAGAAGATGTGCTTGCCAAGCTGCATCGCCGGCAATGCGATCGGCGCGTGCATGTGGTCCGGCGTCGAAACCAGGATTCCATCAAACGCCTTCGAGTTCACATCGTCGAGCAACTTGCGGTAATCAAAAAACCGCTTCGCCGCCGGAAATTTCTCGGCCGCGCGACCCAGATGAGCCTGCGACTCATCAATGTCGCACAACGCGGCGACATTAACGTGCGGACTGGCCGCGACGCCCATCAAGTCCGACCAGCCTTTGCCTCCCGTCCCGACCGACGCGATGTTGAGTTTTTCATTCGCTCCCAGCACCCGCTTCCAACTCGCGGCGGTGAGCGACATCGACGTGCCGGCAATCAATGCTTGCGTCAGAAAACCACGGCGTGAGGAACGAGCGGTCGCCATCGAAGTCTCCTTGTTTCGGACGAGTGTCATCGCGGATCGAACTACACCAGGAATCGTGGCCGGAATGCCCCCCGATTCGCAAGCCAGCAGCAATGGGTTCTGCTTCCAAAGGCCAGACAAACAGGGTCAACGCAAAGACGCAAAGCAATGCCGAGCAAGGGACGTTTCCACAACCAACCAACTCCAAAGATTTCAGCACGGCGACAGACAGCTCATTTGGCCTGCCTTTGCACCTTTGCGCCTTTGCGTTGAAAAATGTGCAATAACTTGTCGGCAATTGGTGAGGAAGTCCACCCGGCGATATGCTCCCTCCACGATGTCCCACATACCCGACGTCATTGATCCGGTCTCCATGCTGCGGCTGCGCCGTTCGATCCGCGGCGTCTCGGCGATTCTGTTGCCATTCACCGAGTCTGGTGGCGTCGACTGGCCCGCGTTCGAGGCGCACGTGCTGCGGACTGTCAGCGCCGGACTGACTCCGGCAGTCGATATGGATACCGGCTTCGTCCATTTGCTGGACGACACAACGTATCGCGAGGTTCTCAATCACACGCAGCGGTTGCTGACTGGCCGGCCGTTCGTCGCGGGAGTGTTCGTAGCCGACCGACCGGGCGCGACGTTTAACCTCGACGGCTATCAGCGGCGGATTGATTTGGTCCAGTCCGCGGGCGGACTGCCAATCCTGTTCCAGTCGCATGGTCTGACCGAGTTGTCGCCGGATCAGTTGATTGCAGCCTATCGGGCCATCGGCCGAAGCTGCGATCGGTTCCTGGCCTTTGAGCTGACTCCGATGCTCGCCCCGTTCGGAGCAATCTATGATCTCGACACGTTTGCCGGGCTGATGGAGATTCCGCAGTGCATTGGCGAAAAGCATTCGTCGTTTCACCGCGAGCCAGAATGGCAGCGTCTGAAGTTGCGCGATCAACGTCGCCCGGATTTCGTGCTCTACACGGGCAACGACTTCGCCATCGACATGATCATGTACGGCAGCGACTACTTGCTGGGCCTGAGTACGTTCGCACCGGACTTGTTCGCTCAGCGAGATGCCTATTGGGCCGCAGGCGATCCGCGATTCTACGAGTTGAACGACCAGTTGCAGTATCTGGGGATGTTCGCGTTTCGCTCTCCCGGTCCGGCGTATAAGCATTCCGCCGCACAATTTCTGAAGCTGCGCGGTTGGATCGCGTGTGACCACACTCACTCCGGCAGCCCACCGCGACCGGACAGCGACATCAAGGTGCTGCGAGAACTGGGTCAAAGGTTGGGTGTCGTGCCGTGATTTTTGAGTGCCTTTTGGGAGTGCGGCGATGCATCACCGCACTCCTTTGCGGCGGAGCTGCTTTTCATTTGCTCGAAAGAAAACGCCAGTGCGAGTAAAAAGACATCCCGACAAAACGAAAGCCGCTCCGCCGCAAACGAAAGCGGTGATGCATCACCGCACTCCAAATTCAGAAAGCTCTACCATGCCCGCTGCCGTTCCCATTGAAGTCACCTGTGCTCAAGTGCATTCTCGGTTGAATGCCGAAGACAAGTTTGTCTTTCTCGATTGCCGTGAGCCAGATGAGCATCAGACGGTGAGTATCGAGCAATCTCGGTTGCTGCCGATGAGCGAGATTCAAAATCGGCTCGCTGAATTGGAGCCGCATCGTCTCGAAGACATCATCGTACATTGCCATCACGGCGGCCGGAGCTTGCGCGTTGCCAACTGGCTCCGTCAGCAAGGCTTCGAGAAAGCTCAGAGCATGACCGGTGGCATCGACCAGTGGGCGCTGGAAATCGACCCCAGCTTGCCGCGCTACTGAGAAACAGAGATCAAAGGTCAGAAGACCTGGAACTCAGACTGAAGTCTCACGACTTCCGCAACGACGCTTCGTGGCTCTCGGCGGGTTCTTGGTTCGGTGATGAGACATGCAGCAACATCTGCAACAGGTAAAAGCCTGGAAAGAAATTGGGGGCCGATGCAGATTCGGTCATCACGGCTTTCTTCGACCCTTTGCGGTAGACCGAGAATGTTCCCTGATCCAAGCCATAGCCGTGATAGTCACAGTAGAGCAACGTCTCGGCCGCTTTGCGTCCCAGCAAGCCGCCTGGACGGTATTCCAATCCGTTGGGCAGGAACGTCAAATTGTTCGTCCACTTCACCGGTTGACCGGCAGCAATACGATTGGCCATGCGGGCCGCGATGGCTCGTGAGATGAAGTCGCGCAGTTCCTCCAGCGAAGCGTCTTCGCCCTGCACCGATGTCTTGTAGACGATTCTCCGCGCGTCTGACTCCGGCAGCGGTTCGAACTTCAAGTTAATGAACGTGCCAACGTAGGCTCCGTTGTGATAGTGCCGCGTCGCCGAGTAACTGAACGAGCCGATGTCGGCGAATCGCAATTGCCGTTCACTGAAGAGACCGGTTTTCATCACGCCGCGTTGCTGACAGCGAAACACGGAACGCTTAAGAGCGAACGACGAATAGGCGAAACCCGCCGACAACAGCAAGACCACACCGCCACCGATTTTCACGCCGATCTCTTTGTCAAAGAGCATTGCGACCGAGACCAGCCCCAGCACAAATGCAACCAGCGCCACGATAACGCGAGTGACGGTCTTGGTGCGCCGCTCGAACAGGATGCGGCCTAGTCCAGGTTCGTCGTCGGAGTCTTTCTTTTCCGCAGCACGTTCGAGTTGCTCGGCGAGCAGCAGCGGCAGCAGGCAGGCGTTCTGCGAGCCGGCGGGAAAACGGACGAACGCGTCGTCTTGGCCGCGTCGCCAAAGGGACATCTGATTGTCGAACAGAGCACACTCGGAAAGCTCGGCCAGTGGAACCACGAGTTCGGCATGATTCACCTGTGTGTGAATCGCCTCGCGGTCCAGCCACCAGCCATCTCCCGCAACCTGCCCACCGCCTTTGAGCGATTTCTCCAAATCAATCCGCACGCGTTCCAACAAGCGGCTCAGCAGGCCGACGAGCGGATCGGGCTGTTCGAGGCTGAACTTGTTGCAGAGTTCGATCGGCTGCCGCTCATCGGCGACCCACAGCCGGCAAGTGCGCTGAATGTTCTTGGCGACACCGTTGACAAAGAGCTTCTTTTGCTCAATGGCGATCGCCGTAACGTGCTCGTCGTCGAACACACGATCTCCGTGCCGATCGGTGTGAATGAATCCGTCACCGGTATCCTCGATCCACTCGCGCCGCGCACGGCGGACGGCGGAATAGACTTCAAGAGCGATCCATATTCCACCGCCGACTACGCACAGTAGGACACCCAGAGGGGGCTTTCCAAACAGCAGCACCGCGCCAATGACAGCAGTCAACGCGGCGACCACTCGGCACACGATCAACCAACGGCTGACACCACCACGAACGAGAATCGGTTCCGGCATGATGCGCAATCACAGGAGTGCAGGGGTCAGGCACACCGCAGAATTCAGAATTGGCGGCAGAAAGCGTTCCTTGTCAACAACGTCGCAATCCGCCAATTCTGAATTCTGCGTGCCTGACTCTTGGTACGCCTCACAGGCGGAAGTGGAACGTCGTTTTGATGTATCGCCAAATCCAGTCCCAGGCGGATCGATGCGACACGAGGAATCGCGAGGTGCCACGCATGCCCGTACGGAGCAGCGGGATATCCTCGTTGAGCAGCACGGTCGTTTGGTACGCTGGGCTGACGAGCTTCTCGCGGCCTTGTTCATCCGAAACCGTCGGCACTTGCCCGCCGAGCTTGTTCGACAAGAGTGGCGGCACGAACGTCAGGTTTTCGTCGGAGATCTTCTCGATCTTGCCGACATAGTTCTTGTCCGACAGATGATCGAACTTCAATTCGATTTCCTCGCCAATCTTAATGTCATTCCGATCGGACTGATCGACGAGCAGCGTCGCTTGAAACTTCTCGTCGGGCGCGATGCTGAGAACTTCCGTCCGTTCTTCCAGGAAGCAGTCTCGATTGCGTTCCTCAAGCGGCGTACCCGTCCAGGCGGTCAGTTGGATGCGGGTTTCATCGGTCTTCGGTTCCGGAGTTGCCTGTGGCGCGACCACGTATCCGTCACACGGAGCCTTGATCTCCAACTCGGCCAACTGCGCTTCGTAGTCGGCGATCTGCGCCAGAATCGTACGCAACTTTTCTTTGGCAACCGCCAACTCCGCCAGCGAGTCGGTGACTTCATGAACTCGGATCTCTTGCGCGACGACTCGCCGCTGCACGTACATCTCCAGCAGCTTGTCTTCCTTCTCCGGGTTCTCCAACTCGAAGAGCAGATCCCCTTCCTTCACGTGCTGTCCTTCTCGGACATGCTGTTTGCGCAGGAAGCCGGGAGTCGTTGCGTAGACGTGCTGCACGTCATGCGGTTCGACGATGAATGTCGCTTCGCGATGCCAGGGAATCGGAATCATCAAACCCGCGGTGACAACACAAATCAACACCGTGCAGGTGGCGATGACCTTGGGACGGCTCATGGGTTCGATCCTCGGAGCAGTGATGATCTGATACAGATTGAAAATCATGGAGTAAATGATGCCGGCGAACGAAAACACGGCCATCGTGATGCCGAGACTCTGCAAGTTGTATGGCTTTAGAACTGTGTAGAAAAAGGTCAGGATCGCGGCCATCACGAAGATGCGGTAGATGTTGGCCGTCACCGCGAAGACCACGAACCAGAACTTACCGGTCTCTGGCATGAATGGGTCCGGCCGCGATTCGATCCCCAGGCAGTACCACGCGAAACTCTCCCGCATCAGCTTGTCGGCCTTCGGACGCAGATTGGGGATTTCCAGTAAGTCGGACAGCATGTAGTAGCCGTCGAACCGCATCAGCGGGTTCGCGTTGAAGATGACCGTCGTGATCGTGGTCACGAAGAAAATATTCATGCACAAATTGTGCATCAAGCCAGATTGCGTCGAGGCCCAAAAGTAGATCGCGAAGCCCGAGATGATCACCTCGATATACATGCCGGCCGCGCCGATCATGATCCGCTTCCACTTATTCTTTAGCGTCCAACTGTCCGACACGTCGCAATACAGACAGGGGCTGAAGCACAGCATCATGACCCCCATCTCGTGACATTCGCCGCCGTAAACTTTGCAGCTCAGGCCGTGGCCGAACTCGTGGCAGATCTTGCAGCAGGCTAGCGTGAGCCACAGAAAGATCATGTTGGGCCAGCCAAAAAACTGCCGGAATTCCGGAATCTCGGAGGTGAAGTCATGGAAGCGAATTCCCAGCACCACCCAGGACGACGCTGCGAACAGCATCATCAGGATTAGGCCGATCGGCTTGAACAGCCAGCCGAACAGGGGATCCAGAAACGTCAGCGTCGTTTCCGGATCCCAGCCAGGCAGCCGCAGGTACAACAAGCTGCGGAGCGTCTGCCAAAACTTTTTCTTCTTGTTGTCTGTCTTCTGTTTGAGTAACGCCGCCCCTTGGCCCGCTCGATTGCTGTGGACCAGCCCCTTTTGATGCAGGTCGGTGATCAAGTTCTGAATGTCACTGAGCTGCAAGCGGACGGTCGGCAGAATGCGCAACAACTCGTCGCGGATTTCTTCCAGACTGCGTTTTCCGTCCAACAGGAAGAGCACTTCGTGCTGCTCGGTTTGCAAGCGGTAGTACTTCAGCCCGACCGGCTCTTTAATGACCCAGTAGGCGATCCCTTGATACTCAATGCGTTCGATCCGCAAGTCCGGTCGAACTTGCAACGGAATCGGCCGTCGATTGGACGGCGTCAGCGACGACGCAGAAGGAACACCGGCGATTGACATGAGCGTTCGGAGTGTCCGGGAGAGGAAGAAAGGGAATGATACGGTCTTTAGCGCGTTCCCCACGCGGAGCGTGGAAACGAGATTGTCGAAACTCAGTCAGACAAACTCTTGCCACTTGTCTGCCGGATCCCCGAAGCCGGTTTCGTTTCGGCTCCTTTGACCGTGCCGCGCTGGCCAGTTTTGATCGTCATTTTGGCGTACAAGCCTTCGATCAGCCGTTCGCTCTTATTGAGCACTTCGGCCGTCACGCGAGTTCCATGAGTCACCGGGTTCACTGTTTTATCGACGTAGATGATTTTCCCCTCGAAGACTTCCTTTTCAATGGCCAAGTCAACGTTGGGAATGTCCATCTGCACTTCGACCACATCACCAGGCTTGACGTTCCAGATGTCCTCAATCGGCAGAAAACCTTCGACCTTCACGATCCGTGTGCTGACCAACTCCAGGATGGGCGTCCCTTGAGCGACGGCCTCCCCTTTTTGCTTCAGAATCTTGCGTACGATGCCATCGAACGGGGCCTCAATGTGAAAAGTCTTTAAATCCTCGGCCGCTTTTTCCATTTCCAGCTTAGCGACCTCGATCTCAAATTCGGCGTTCTCACCCTGCAAAATTGCCTTTTGCCAGTTGAGCCGCGAACGCTCCACTTCCACCTCAGAAATCGTTCTCGGAACTCGTCGATTCGCTTCCAAATTCTTCTCGTACTCCACTTTTGCGACGTCGGCGGAAACCTGCGCGAATTTGACTTGAACGGTGTTCTGTGACTTTTTCGTGGCGACTTTCAGGATCGCCTGAGCGACTTCATCTTTGAAGCCCACAATCTGTTGTTGTGCTCGAACTTCATCTCCCTCTTTCGGCTCCATAAACGAAATCACGCCTGGCCGGTCACTGGCCAACACCACGCTGTTCACCAACTTGATGTGGCACTTGTGCAGTTTCACATATCCGGGGCCGCGCTGAACTTGACTCTCCGCATCACCTTCGTCATCCACCGGTCGCTCGGCTCGCGAACGAGAATTTTGCCACGCGTGACTGAAACTACCGCCGGAAACCAATAGCCCGGTCGTCAGCGCTGAGACCGCCAGCCACGACCATTTCGAGGAGAAGGAACGCATGGGAAACTCCTTTGCAACCACTGACTCTCGGTGTTGAGAGATTTATGACGACCAGCAAACGGCCCGCAGTCTAGCCGCGCCCGCGGAACGTGGGAACGCGAGGTTTCAGCGTTTTTCATCGAGTCGATCCACGAATTATCTAGCTTGTGGTTCTCAAACGCGTGATGGAACCGTAGGCTAACGAGTAATCATGAGCGTTTCCTTGAAGCAACAACCGGTCGTTGTCACACGCCGCTCCGAAGCCGGCGAGCCGGCTTGGGAATTGGCGTATTGCTATCCGGCTCAGGGAGACTGGTCGGAAGAGGACTACCTCGAACTCAGCCAGAAGCACCGGGTCGAGCTCATTGATGGGTGCATTGAGGTCTTGCCGATGGCGACGATCTTCCATCAGTTGCTCGCGGATTATCTGCATTCATTATTGAAGAGCTACCTTGCCTCCAGCGCTCCACCAGAACTTCGTCGCGGCCGCGCGTTGTTTGCTCCGCTGCCGGTACGGTTGGGCAGCCGCCGATTTCGCGATCCTGACATCCTCTATTTGCGGCCGGAACGACTGAAGGAATTGCACGGCCAACCTGACGGTGCGGATTTGGTCGTCGAGATCGTCAGCGAGGGAAAGGTGAATCGCGACCGCGACTTCATCACGAAGCGAACCGAGTATGCATCGGCTAGCATCCAGGAGTATTGGATCGTCGATCCGGAATCTCGCACGGTGACGGTGTTGGTGCTGGACCCCGCCAATTCGCAATACCGCGAACACGGTGCCTTCGCCAGCGGCGATATCGCGACGTCCGTACTGCTGCCAGGTTTTGCGGTCAATGTCCACGATTTGTTTGCTCAAGCCGACGTGGCTGCGGAGAGCTAAAGTGGACCAGCAGAGAAGGTTAGGTAGCCACGTTCGCCAGAACGTGGGTTTTCCCGCGATTCGCCCACACTCTGGCGAGCGTGGCTACCCAGAGATCT
>JAYVSP010000069.1:0-13730 GCA_043775215.1 Planctomyces sp.
GCCGAAATCCAACAAGCCGGTGACATCCGTGCCGAGATAGTTGCCGGTGATCAGGTTACTCCCCGACCCATTCGTGATGTAAATCCCGCGTCCGCCAAAACGGTTGATGACCAGACCCCGGATCGTGCTCCCGGAACTGCCGGTATCCAGTTGCAGACCGTGGATTCCGGCACCGGCACTTGTGCCGTTCAATTCGATGATCGGCGTGCCGGCGAAATCAGGATCGGTGGTGCCGTCGATGACCACGGCCCCGGTAATCAACGGCAGAGCGCTCGTCAGATTGATCGTGTGCGGCCCGGCTCCGGCAATGTTGAATGCGATCGTGTCCGTCCCGGCGGTGCTGTTAGCGGCCGCAATCGCTTCCCGGAGTGAGATCACTCCGTCCGCGCCAGGACTGGCAATCAACGCGGCAATCGACGTGGTGGTACCGTCCGACGCGTCGCTGGTCGTGTTGACCGTCACGATGGCCATGAGGTCGATCCACTCTTGCTGCGCCGTGGAATTGATCACCACCGCCGACTCGATGCGGCCAACTTGGTACTCCAAATCCCAGTTGCCGTGATAAAGAGCATGCCCGGTGTTGTCCGTGCTGGCCGCGACATCGGCGCCGGTCAGCGTGCTCAGGGACTCGACGAGGGTGCGGCCCTCCGTACTGGCGGCCAAGTCGCAGCCATACAGCAAGATGTCCGCGTCGCTGGAAAGTGCCTCGTGCCACTGCGCGATCGCGCCGGCATAGCCTTCGAGATTTCCCAAATTCAACCAAGTCGCGCCGAGTTTCACGGCTCCATCAGTGCCGTGGCTCAGCACGTGAATCGCGTCCAAATCGTGACGCTCCGCCAGCGCGGCGGAGATCTGTGCGATCCCATCTTGGTCGGGCGACAACACGACAACCTCAATCAGCCGGCTGGGGTCATCCAGTAAACCGAGCGATTCCAGTAGCTGCTCATGATGCGCGATGTTGGCATCGACGAAGACCAGTTCGTGCCGCACCGAGCCTGCCGCGACGTCGTCGGGAGCGGTCATCAATTGTGTGTCGACGTCTCCGGATTCCTGAAGTGTCGCGTCTGTCGTCGTGTGATCGGCATCTGAGGTCGCCGTGGCATTGTTGTTCGGGAACAGTCCGAGATCGGACAGCAAATCACTGAATCCGACGCTATCAGCATCGGCCGACGCCACGTCAGTTGCGTCAGGGTTCTCTGGCAACAGTCCGGCCCCACTGGCCGGAGCCGCACTGTAGAGGACTCGCTCTTCCAATTCCGCCAGTTGCAGAACACGTCTGACAACGGGTGCCGGTTTGGCGAATCGCGGTTTCCAGGGCCATGACAATCGTGGATGTTTCATCGAGCCCACTCCGGTGGAGTATTGAGGCGAACGGAAGTCGTTGTCCTCCTGTAGCCGAAGTCGTGAGACTTCGGATCCGAAGTCTCACGACTTCGGCTACGGGAGCGGCTTCGGGTCATTGCGCGACAATTTCCACGCAACTTGCCTCATCGGAAGTCTGTCCCCAAGAATCGGCCAAGATCCCGTGACAAGCGTTGACCAGATTCCTCCCGACCGGCACATCTTGCCGGACGGCGTCGGGACTCCCGACCCGACGACTTAAAGCGATTCTGACGCTTCCGCCGATCGTGCGCGGTGAAACGATGGCAGCCGATTTGGGGGCGAACTATACTTCGCCCCCGTTTACGTCAGGCGGGCGGCCGTTCCGCCGAGGTTGCCGTTTCAGGAAGCGGTGCGGCAGTGAAGTCCGCGCCGCGACACGATCAAGGAGTCAGAGTTATGGCTTTGTACGAAATCGAAACCAACGCGCACATCATGATTGGTTGGGCCGACTCGCAGGAGCAGGCGGCGCTGATCGCCAAAGAACACTATCCCGGCGAGGATGTCGTTCGGCTGACCAAACGGCCGCGTGACATTTGGGTGATCTCGAAGCGTTTGCTGGGGATCGCCGGCAATGCCGAGCCGTGTGATGTCGCTCGCGATTGCCTGTCGCGAGCACACGGCGACAAGGTCCATGCCATTCGCCTCTTCATGCTCGACACCGGCTCCGATCTGCACGAGGCTCAACGAGCGATCGAAACCAATATGTCGCTCGGCTGGTGACGCGGCCCAGAGAGTGCCAGATTGGTCGTTGGTTATTGATCATTGATCATTGGTCATTGTTTAAAAATGACCAACGACCAATCTCTTTTTCTCCGCCGCGAAGCCATCTTGCCCTGTTTTCCGACCAGCCGTAGCATCCGCCGCTTTTTCCAGGGCGGGGGCAGGGCATGGCCCGAGGGCGGATGTGGCTGATTTCTGTGTTGCTGGTGGCGTTGGTCTTGCGGCTGGCGGCGGCGTTTGCCGTTCAGCAGCGAGTCGGCGGCGACCTGTGTCTCATTCCCGGCGACGCTCAGGGCTATTGGGAATTGGCTCAGAATATTGCGGCTGGGGCCGACTTTTCGTTGTACGTTCCGCCGCGGCGAATTCATCGCATGCCGGGATTTCCGGCGGTGCTCGCTCTGTCGATGTCGTTCTTCGGCGAAAGTCGCTTGCCGGCACGCTGTGTGTTGGCCTTAATCGGCACGGCGGCTTGCGGAGCGGTGTATCTGCTGGGCCGACGGCTGTTCGACCAGAATGTGGGACTGCTGGCCTGCGCATTGACGGCGGTCTCACCGGTGATGGTGGGATTCAGCGTGCTGTTCTTGAGCGAGACACTGTTCTCGCTGACGTTGACCTTGAGTGCGTGGCTGGCCGCAAATTGGTTGGCACCCGGAGACAGAAGACGCGAAACGGAAAGCGTCCCATCGGTCCTATCAATCCCATTAGTCCCATCGATGTTGCTACCAGGAAACAGAGAACAAAAGACTGCTTCCTGGATATGGGCGTTCGCGACAGGAATTGGGATTGCCGCAGCGACCTATGTTCGGCCGAGCTGGTTGTTGGCGGGTCCGGGTCTGGCGGGCTTGGCCGTGTTGTTGTCTCGGCGGCGAGCGAAAACGGTGCTGGAAGCGACCGTAATGTTGCTCGGGCTGTTCGGAGCGTTGGCACCTTGGGCGATGCGGAATCATGGAGTCTGTGGACATTGGGTCTTCACGACGCTGTGGTCAGGGCCGAGTCTGTACGACGGGCTGCATCCAGAGGCGACGGGCGAGAGCGACATGCGGTTCTTCGACCGCGACAACCTGATGGCCGTGAAGTCGGAGTGGGATGTCGATCAGCACTACAAGGACGCGGCTTGGCAATTCGCGAGAGCGAATCCGGGGCGTGCGATCGAGCTGACGCTGATCAAGCTCTGGCGGTACTGGAAACCATGGCCGAATGCGGCTCAGTTTGGAGGAGTCGGGCCAGCATTCTTGGTGGCCGTGTTCTTCGTTCCGGTTTTTGTGTTGGCGATTCGAGGTTGCTGGCTGACGCGTGCGAGACCATGGGCTTGGTTATTGACGGTGGGACCGATCTTGTATTTCGCGGCGATTCACGCGGTCTTCGTCGGCTCACTGCGATACCGCCTGCCGGCCGAGTACCCCTTATGCGTCCTGGCCGCGGCGGCGTGCCGACGGCGACTGACTGGAGATTCTTGATTGTTGACGTCCCCGAAGACCCCTCTCCCTAACCCTCTCCCCGGAGTACCGGGGCGAGGGGACCGGACAGGAAGGAAGGCGGCCTGCGCCCGCCTTTTGTTCCACTGACCTCTGCACCACTGACCTCTGACTACTGACCTCTGACTACTGACTTCTGATTACTGACCTCTGTTCCACATGAAGACGTTCGTCAAAACACTGCTGTGGCTGGTTTTGCTGGTGGCCGTGATTGCCGGCCTGGCGCGGTCGTACCTATTGCCATTCTGGAACAACCGCGAAGCACTGATTCAGCAGCAGGCCGTCAAGACGCTGCGTGATTTGCTCCCCGATGCAAAGATCGAATTGGGCGAACTCCGCTATGATTTCGGGCGTGAAATCTCGATCACCGGCTTCTCGCTCCGGCCGCCAGGACAGGACGTTCCGATCATCACGCTGCCGAAGACGGTCATGCAGATCGATCGCGACGCACTGATTGAGCGGCAGCAACTCGAGATTCGCAAAGTCGTGTTGCGGACTCCGAAGCTGGAAGTCATTCGAGACCGCAACGGAAAATGGAATTGGCAATCGCTATTGCCGCCCGAGATGGGAAAGGGAGCACTGCCGGAAATTGCGATTGAGGATGGGACCGTCACCGTGCGGGTTGAGCAGGCGTTAGGCATCCCCGCCGGAGTGCTGATTCTGGAGCATGTCGATATCAGCCTGGTGCCGTCGGGTAAACGGCAGTTCTTGATTACAGCGACATCGAAGTGTGAGCACACCGGAAGTATCTTGATGGATGGCCGTTGGCACGTCGATCAGCACACCGGGCAGATCGACGGCACGTTCACTGAAATCAATGCGGGGCAGGAACTGGTCGGCGTCGCGGCAAGTTTTGCTCCGGAGATTCGATCGAAACTGGAAGACTGGGAAGCCAAGTTCTGGGAGCTGTTGTCTCGGCCAACGGATGCGAACAGTGGTTCGCCGTTTTCGGTGTCGATGCCGGCGGGCGCTTCGGCAAGCCCCGCTCGCGGCGAGAGCGGGCTACAACTGGGCTCGGCCGATTCGATTCTGGGTTTGAAGGCGACCGCCAATCTTCGGTTTCGCTGCGTTCGCCCCGAACCAAACACGACGCCGACATTTCGCGTGCTGATGCAGATCGTTCAGGGAGAAGTGACGAATCCGATTCTGCCGTTCCCGCTCAAGAATTTGACCGGCGAACTGTATGCCGACAACGACAGCTTTCGAGTCCGCAAATTGTCGGGACAGAACGGTGCGACCAAAGTCCTGATCAACGGCGAGTTGTCCGGCCGTGACGCGGGTTACCCGGGAAAGTTTGAAGTTTGGCTGGCCAACGTCGTTTGTGATGCTCGCTTGCGGAGCCGTTTGTCCGCCGGATTCGGCCGCTTGTACGACCAGCATCACCCCAACGGACAGACCGACCTGCATGCCTTTCTGGTACACGACCCGGACGGAAAATGGCGGCCGGAAGGATTGGAGGTCACGGCGAAAGATTGCTCGCTGACCCACGACGCGTTCCCGTATCCAATCGAGAATGCGAACGGCACGATTCGCCAGGAAGGCCGTGACTTGATCATTGAGGCAAGCGGCTCGGCGAGCGGCCGACCGATCACTCTGGAAGGGACCGTCACCGATCCGGGACCGAATGCGTCCCTGATGCTCAATATTCGCGTCAACGACCTGCCGTTGGACGAGACGTTTCTCAGTGCTTGCAAGCCCGACATCCAAGCCGCGCTGCGGAAGATGCGGCTGACCGGCGTGATGGACGGGCACGTGCGGCTGACAAAAGCGGCCAAACAACCGATTATCCCGACGATCACCGCCGTCTTACGCGATGGGACCATGGTCTATGAAGCATTCCCATATCGCATCGACAACTTGAGCGGCCGAGTCAACGCGACCGGCATTTCGCATTGGGAGTTCAGTGACTTGACCGGCCAGCACGGTTCTTCGCGCCTGTCCGCGAAAGGAACCTTCGCTAAGTCACTGGGGCCGGGCGAACTGAAGCTACGGGTTGTCACCGAACAAGCCCCGCTGGATGAGTCACTGTTCCGCGCAATACCGACGACGCTGCAACGCGTGTGGCGAGATCTCGCACCGACGGGCATGGTCGACGTCGTCACCGAACTTCGCTGGGTCACGAACCAGTCGTTCGATTTGCGTCTGCCAAACGTGGAGTGGTCGAATGGCAGCCTCACACTGAAATCGCTGCCGTACCGGTTAGACAAAGCGCATGGCAGCTTCACTTACGGGCCGGGCGAGAAGGGGCAGCCGAAGCTCGTGATTCAGTCTTTTGAGGGACATCACGGCGAAATGGCGACGGCCGTCTCCGGGTTTCAAACATTCGACCCCAACGGCAATTGGAAAGTGCATTTCGACAAGTTCGCGATCCGCGATCTGACTCCCAATGCGGAACTTCTGGCGTCGTTGGCCGCGATGCCCGGATTGCGACAAGTCTTCGAGAACCTTGATCCGCATCAAACGCTGCGCATGGACGGTGTGATGGATTTGCGAGGCACCCCCGATCCGGCCGATGCGATTACCGCCGCGTGGGATTTGGACACATACTTCAATAACGGCACGATCCACACCGGATTGGACCTCAAAGACTTGAAGGGGAAGGTCTCGGCACGCGGCGAATGGGACGGCGAGAACGCCAAACTGGACGGCTTTGTGTCTCTCGAATCGGCCCGCATTCTGGATTACGTCCTGAACGAAGTTCGTGGCCCGTATCGAGTTCAGAACGGAGTGCTGATGTTTGGAGCCGCGGACATCGAGCGCGTTCGGCCGCCCCAGGCGCTCGATCCGAACGAACTCCTGACGGCCAAATTGTTCGGCGGAATCATTACGCTGGGCGGCGCGGCGACGCTCACCGCCGAACCCAGATACCAAGTGCTGATGAACCTGAAAGACGCTCGGCTGGAACGCTTCGCCGCCTTGCACGCGCCGCAGCAAACAGACCTGCGCGGCATTGTTAATGGTTGGATCAATCTCAAGGGGAAAGGATCGTCGCCGCGCGATGTCACCGGCAAAGGACAAATTCAGATTAGTCCTGCCGCGCTGCTCAATGTCCCAGTCGTCTTGCAGATGTACCGCAGCCTGAGCCTTGCCACGCCCGAAGACAGCACATTCAACTATGCACTGTTCGACTTCGATGTCCGAAACGCGGCGTTCGATTTCAGCCGCATTTTTCTGGATGGGGACAAGATTAGCTTCCGTGGTCGCGGTCGCGTCACCTTTAATAACGATGTCAACTTGGATTTTTATTCGATGCTGCCGCGCAGGCCACTCTCGCTGCCGATCATCGATTTCGTAGTGGACGAAGCGACCAAAGGCTGGGTCGGCATCAAAGTCCGCGGCAAACTGGACAATCCCAAGACCGAAGTCAAAGCGGTGCCGTTGCTGGACGATACGTTGAAGCTGTTCCTCGGCACACTGCCGCAACCGGCATTCCCCATCCGCCAAGGTTTGCGGCCACGCGGCAAAGAACGCCAGTAATTCCCCTCCGACCCCATGTCGGTGAAAGAATCTTGGCGGCGCATCAATCGTTGCGGAGGGCCAAGCCGATCTCGGTCAGCTTGGCGCGAATCTCGTTGAGAGACGTGACGCCGAAGTTGCGGACGCTCAGCAGTTCATCAGCCGACTTGGAGACCAGTTCGGCAACGCTCGTAATGCCCAAACGGGAGAGACATTTCCGGGACCGAACGGTGAGGTTCATGTCGGCCACGGACAGATCCAGCTTCGCGCGGACTTCGGGAGCGAGGTCTTCGCGAACAACAGTTGACAACTCTGCGGGCTGAGTCACACCGAGTGATTGACCGACCGTTAGTCCCTTCGAGGACATCATGTCTCGGACTTCCTTCAACGACGTCTCGCCGAAGTTTTTGTTCGAGAGAAGTTCCGGCTCGGTAATGCGAGTCAGATCGCCCAGCGTGTGAATGCCGGCTCGGTCGAGGCAGTTGCGGCTGCGGGCCGAAAGCTCGAAGTCCGCAATTGACACCTGTAGAACCGCTTCCAGTTCGCGACTTCGACGGACGGTATCTTCGTCAAAGAACATGTCGCCAGCCGCTTCGACATCGTTCAGGTACAGCCGCGCCCGTGTGTTGGTCGGATCGAATTCCAGAGCTCGCCGGAAGCAGAATGCAGCCGGAGCGTACAATTCGCGATCTTCGTACATCAGTCCCAGGTTGATCAAAGTTCCCAGGAAGAACGGGGGCTTGGAGAGTGCCCGTTCGTACAACTTGATCGCGTCATCATCGTTGCCGAGTTGATTGTTCAAGTTTGCCAAGCGGAACAGGGCACCCGTGTGATGCGGGTCCATGTCCACGGACCGCTCGAAGTACTCGATGGCTCCGAATGTGTCACTCCGTTCGGCCAGGATGCAACCCATTTGGAAGGAGTACTCTGCTCGCGTGGCACCGGCTCGGGCCGTACTGCGCACGATCGATTCCGCTTCCTCCAGCCGACCTGCCTGGCGGATCGCTCCCGCGCGGAACAGCGTGCAATCGACGGTGTCCCAACCTTGCTGAGCCGCTTGTTCAAACTTCTCGGCCGCCTCGTCGAAACGACCCAGCGAGACCAGTGCCTGAGCGAGGTAAAACGACGCCGTTGCATCGCCATGCACCTTTGTCAGGTGCTCGGCAGCTAAAGCGTGCCGCGCCATCAAATAGCAGGTGATTCCCAAGGCAATATAATTGCGCTTGTTCGTTTCGCCGTCCGCCACATTGTTCGACAATTCCGCCAGTGCTTGCCGAACTTCTCCGACTTGCGGTCCAGCGATAGCGACTCGCAATTGTTTGGCGTGCTCTGGACCAAAAGGATTGGCTTCCAGAATGATTTGACGGACTTCGACCATCGGTCGCGGAGCCAACACGTTCTCCGCGCGGCTCTTGGGCAGGGTCAGCGTTGACATGGATGCTCACCGAAATAGCAAAGCGGGGTGAGGTGACAATCACCAGTCACCCTCAGACCAGACGGAAACGATTCGCCACAAATAACGAAGGCCGGAGCCGGCACCGTTACTCTTCTGGCACGTAGGGCAACAGCGCCATGAACCGAGCCCGCAGAACAGCCTCCTTCACGGCGCGCTGATACTTCGCGCAACTACCCGTGCGGCGACGTCCAATTATCGTGGAGGTCCGGCTGACCATCAGACGCAGCGTCTTGAGGTCTTTGTAGTCCACATAAATTGGACGCGGCGGACTGTCGCATCCATCCGGACAAAAGCGACAAGTCAGCTTCTTCTTGAGCCGTGACTTCTTCTTACGACGTTTCTTGATTTCCACTGTCGATAGCCGTGTCATGCAGTTCAAACCCTTATGGACAGTTTCTCGCGACGGTGTCCCGATAATGAAGTGGGGATTATGATGTCGCCGCGGTTGAGTTTCAACCCATCGTGATAGCTTCGATTTTTGGAGGCGTCCCCAAAGATCCTAGCGGCCTGAATGTAACACCAGTCGAGTCACTTGGAGTTTGTTCTTAAATACGCTGAAATCGCTGGGTGGAATCGCAGAGTGTGCCGAGTTCTTTGCGGCCTCTTTGGAGTACTCGGCGCTCTGTGCCTGCAAAAAGATTCTCACTCCACCGGATCTTTATCTTGGCAAAGTTAGGGATTGACGATGTCTCCACAAACCGATTCAGCCTCCACGTCGGCCAGCTTTCGACCTGCTGGAGTTCTAAGCACGCCCGCAGACCTAACCTCCGTACTGATCTTCGGAGCCTCCGGAGACCTTACTGCCCGCAAGCTGATTCCGGCGTTCTTCCTGCTTGCTCGGAAACAATTCTTGCCGGCTCAGATTCCCATCATCGGCGTCGCACGTCGAGAAAAGACCGATGAATCCTTCCGAGCGGAACTCCGCGAGTCGTTGACAAAATACGTCCGCAACGTGACCGATGCCGAATGGGACGCGTTCGCTCAACGCGTGTTTTACGTCCGGTCCAATTTGGACGAATCGGGCGACTTTGGACCATTGCGTACCGCGGTCGAACAGATCGAGCGGGATCGCGGCGGCTCGGAAGCCCGCACGCGAATCGTCTACATGGCAACGGACCCCAAACTTTTCATTCCGTCCGTCGAATCGCTCAGCCAAGCCGGCATGATTCCAGCGGCGGATGCTCCTAGCCGGCTGCGGATCGTCTTTGAAAAACCGTTCGGACGCGATTTGAAGTCATCCCAGGAAATCAGCCAGTCCCTCAGTCGGCTGCTGCGTGAGGATCAGATTTACCGCATCGACCACTACCTCGGCAAAGAGACGGTCCAGAACATCCTGCTGTTCCGATTCGGCAACTCGATTTTCGAGCCGTTGCTGAATCGCAATCACGTCGATCATGTGCAGATTACTGTTGCCGAGTCTCAAGGAATCGAAAGCGGGCGTGGCGGCTACTACGACAAGGCCGGTGCCCTGCGCGACGTGCTCCAGAACCATGTGCTGCAACTGCTCAGCCTCATCGCGATGGAAGCGCCGGCTCGGTTTCACGCTGATGCCATTCGGAACGAGAAACTCAAGGTCTTACAGTCCCTCTCGCCGGGAGACGGCACGGCGATCGCAAACTGGGCGATCCCCGGCCAGTTCACTGCGGGAGAATCTGACGGCAAAGCGCTCCCCGGTTACTTGCAAGAGGACCGGATCGCTCCCGACTCGCGCCGCGAGACCTATGTCGCGATGCACGTGCGAATCGAAAACTGGCGCTGGGCCGGAGTTCCGTTTTACCTGCGCACCGGCAAACGCTTTCCGGAACGTGTTTCCGAAATCGCTATTCAATTCAAGCACCCGCCGCTGCAACTCTTTAATACGGTGGAGTGCGAAGGTGACGTCTGCCAACTCGTGACCGCTTCACCGAACACTCTGGTGTTCCGTATCCAGCCCAGCGAAGCCATTCTGATGTCTGTCTCGTCGAAGCGTCCCGGGATGCAGTATCAGATTCACCCCGTGACGATGGACTTTCAATATGACGAGGCATTCGGCGACATCGAACTCCCCGAAGCCTATGAGCGTTTGCTGCTCGATGTGCTGCGAGGTGACTCGACCTTGTTCACGCGCAGCGACGAACTCGAAGAAGCGTGGCGGTTCGTCACGCCCGTGCTGGAGTATTGGGAGACACAAGCGATCAAGCCCGAACCTTATGCGGCTGGCACGTGGGGACCAGCTCGCGCCGATCAGTTGCTGGCCGCCAACGGTCACAAATGGCGCACGCCGATCTCGCACGATGTGCCCCACAAATCGTCGTAGCACAGGCGGCTCGCCTGTGGATTCAATGTGAAATTCAAGCAGGCAAGCCGCCTGCTCTACGTTTTCCAAGAAGGACTATCTCGTGTCGAAGTACTTTGTCGAACCCGCCGACTCATCACGGCATCAGATTTTTCCCGGTGTTCAGATTAAAACGTCCGCGTGCCGCGAGATGATGCTTAGCTTGGTCACGTTCGAGCCGAAATCGGTCGTGCAACCACACTCGCATCCGCACGAACAAGTCGGCATGGTTTTGGAAGGGCGTGCCCATTTTTTCGTCGGCGAGGAAGATCGCATCCTCGGTCCAGGCGAGATGTATCGCATCCCCGGCGGAGTGGAACATCATGTCGTGGCGCTGGACAACACGGTCCGAGCACTCGACATTTTCCACCCGATCCGCGAGGACTATCTGTAATCGGCTATGGAAGTCGTTGTGCGTCACTTCGGTCCTTTACGTCATTTTTTGTCCCTTCGGAAAAGGACAAAAGGGGCCGAAAGGACTGAATAATGCGCTAACTTTTCTAATCGGAACATCCATTATGACTGCTGTCACTCCAGATATTCCGCGCGATGCCGCTCAAGAAGTGGTCGTGCAGGCTCAGCCGTTACGTGATTGGATTGTGAAGCTGCTCGTCAAAAAGGGGATGTTCGCAGTCGAGGCGGAAATGTCCGCGGATCGGCTAGTCGAGGCCGATCTGCGCGGGATCCACTCGCATGGCAGCCGCGCCTTGCCGCGCTACGTTCAGGCGATGGACGATGGCAACATCGACCCGCGTGCCAGCACTGTCGTCGTCACCGACACGCCGGCAATGGCTGTCATCGACGGCAATAAGGGAATGGGGCATGTCGCATCCACCCGAGCAATGCAGCTCGCGATTCAAAAGGCGAAGCAAGTCGGCACGGGCACGGTCGCGGTGACTCGGGGGCAGCATTACGGAGCAGCCTCGGTCTACGTTTTGTTGGCCATCCAGGAAGGTTGCATTGGCTACAGCACGACCAGCACGGCATATCCCACCGTGGCGGCGTACGGCAGTCAGCAGGCTGCGGTCGCCAACAACGCGCTGGCTTGGGGCGTTCCCAGCCGCACCGGAGCACCCTTCGTGCTCGATATGGCGTGCGCCGAAGCCTCTTGGGGCAAGATCGAAACGCGAAAACTCTACGGTCTGCCGCTTCCTGACGGCTGGGCACTGGATGCCGATGGCCAATCCACGAACGATGCTCCCGCCGCGAAGACCTTGTTGCCGGCAGCCGGAGCGCGCGGATTTGGGCTGGCGTTTTTGAGCTCGGTACTGGCCGGACCTCTGGTCGGCCGCAAGATGCCGATCCGCAAGAAACGTGATCCGTACCTCGAAGGTTCGGAACACTTTTTCTATGCGATTGATCCGACATTCTTCGGCGATCTCGAGAAGTTCCACTCGGAACTCGGCCTCGCCTCGGATGAGATTCGCGGCCTCACGCCAGCCAATGGTTTTGATAAGGTCCGTCTGCCCGGAGAACTCGAGCACGAACGGGCGGAGCTGTGGCGCACGGCGGGCATCCCAATTCACCGCGATCACGCGGACGCCCTGCACCGTTTGGGTGAGTCGCTCAAGATGGCCGCACCGCTGTAGGTTGGGACTCCTGTGCTGACACGGTGTCGGGTCGCGGCCTGGCGAGCGGGGGACGTAAGTCCTCCGAGCTTTGTCCCCAAACTACTGATTACTTGCGAGGACGCTCGCGGAGGATCGTGTTGACCTGCTCCATAAAATCACGAACGTCTTGAAATTCTCGGTAAACCGAGGCGAACCGTACGAAGGCGACGTGATCCAGCGAGCGGAGGCGGTTGAAAACTTTCTCGCCAATGAACCGCGCGGGGACTTCGCGGTCAAAGTTATCGTGGACGTCGGACTCTACGTCGCGGACGATCTCGTCAATTTGAGCGGCGCTGATCGGCCGCTTGTAGCACGCTTTTTCTAGGCCACGGCGAACCTTCTCGCGATCGAATGGGACGCGTGAACCGTCCTTTTTGATGACTTTCATCGACGATTCTTCCACCCGCTCGTGCGTGGTGAAGCGACGCGCGCACTTTAGGCATTGGCGGCGGCGACGGATCACGAACGCCTCGCTCATCCGCGTGTCGATGACTTTGGTTTCGTCATGCCGGCAAAAAACACACATCATGGGACTAAATTCCGAAACTCGAAATCCGAAACTGGGTCAGTGGCAGAAGATGACCAATGGCCAACGATCAATCCACTTTATCTTCGATCAAGCGAACTGGTTGCAATGCTCGAAAGCGCCCCCTAGAATCCGCCCCCTCTTGCGGCCGGCAAGTTATACGTCTGGCCCAGATGAGTAACAAACTAGCCCAAATGAATTGTGGGAAGTCTCAAGGAGTGGTGACGTGGCGTTGCACAAGAGTCTCCGGCGAAAGAGCCGATTGGTTCGTCAGCGGAGCGTCTATTCCCGCGAAGAACGAATCGGGATGTTGAAGACGGACGAAAAATGGGTCGAAGGCCGTAGTCCGCTCGGTTTGCCGAAGCAGCGCGTCTTGCGTGCGACCGTGGGCAAGAAAAAGAAGAAAGAAAAGAAAGAGGGCGAGGAAGAAGTCGCCGGCAAGGGTGGCGCTAAGGGCGCCGCTGGCAAGGCTGCCCCTGGCGGCAAGGCCGCTCCGGCCGCCGCCGCAGGCAAGGCCGCTCCCGCGGGCAAAGCTGCTCCGGCGGGCAAGGCCGCTCCCGCTGCAAAGGCTGCCGGCAAGAAATAATTTTCCGCCTGCCGCAAACAAAATGCCCGCACCAAGTGTGCGGGCATTTGTGTTTGCATCGTGGTGCGAGCTTCCAGCTTGCAATTCGGATGGTCGCTGTCGGCAACGGCTCCGTTTGGCCTTTGAGCACAAATGAAGAGACGTTGAGTTTCCAGCAGGGCTGGCTAGTTTTTCAAACGTAGGGTGTGGTCGAGTCATCGAGAC
>JAYVSP010000070.1:0-3077 GCA_043775215.1 Planctomyces sp.
AACTTGAGCAAGTCATACGTCCGCCAGAGCATGGACTGCCACGGGTTGTTCGCGCGAATTTTGACCGTGTCCAAGTTCTCGACGAAGAACGGTCCGAAATCCTCCAGCGCCACCGGCCGCAACAGATAGTTGTCATCCTGCGCCAGGATGTAGTCCGGACCTACGCTCGCGGCACTCCGCTAGGTTCTCGACAAACCGATGCCGCCGAGCCACCTCCGGCGAGACCTCACCCAACAAGACGTGGTCATCATGAAAGATCAAAAACTCCGAGTCCACGCTCCGCAGCGAATACCGAATCTCGGCGTCGTCGAATCTGCTGTGCCGGAGCCGTACTCGTTGGTCGGACGCCGCGCGGCCGAGTCACCGTCGATGTGCTGGGCATCAATCTGCTGAATCGCGTGATGCACCGTCAGGAACTCATTGAAGAGGGCGAGTTCCCACCGCGGTCAGCTTCGCATCGCGGTCGGTAAAATGCCGGCCTGCATGGTTTCGACAACCTGTGCCGAGCGCTGTTCAACGCCAGCGAGTTGTTGTTCGTGGATTAGCCAAAGGAAAGCAGCGTGTAGCAATCCGTCCTGTCGAACGTACAATCCTCATCGCAAGAATGAATCAGCACGGAGCGAGGCCAGCCATGAGCACTCAAGTAACGCTTGACCTTCCTGAAAACCTTGTCGCACGGGCGAAGACAATCGCGAGTCGCGCTGGACAATCAGTGAATGATTTGCTGGCGGAGAGCATCGAGTTGTCGCTCAAACCGTGGGGCGCGACTCAAGAGGCTGACATTCACGAGGCTGGTGACGGTGACGTGTTGAAAGCCTGCGACTTCGAGCTTGCGAAGGAAGACGACCAGCGACTCTCAGAGCTTCTCCAGCGACAGCAAGCTGAGGCATTGTCCGCTGGCGAACCAGCAGAGTTGGCCTCGTTGATGCAGGTCTATCAAGAGGGTTTGGTCCGCAAGGCCGAGGCGCTGAGTGAGGTGGTTCGACGTGGGTTGCGACAGCCGGTGTTGCCGTGACCCGCGCAAACATTCCCGATGACCGCCGAGACCGAGTTCGTGAAGCGGCTGGTCATCGTTGTGGCTACTGCCTCAGCCCGCAGCATTTGGTGTTGGGCCAATTGGAAATCGACCATCTGCAACCGACAGCCAGCGGCGGAACGGATGAGGAAGAAAACCTTTGGCTCGCGTGCCGGTTGTGCAACAACGCCAAGGCGGCTCAAATGGAATGCCGCGATCCGGTCACCGGGCGATTGGTGCCGTTGTTCAATCCGCGCCGCGACTGTTGGTCCGACCATTTTCAGTGGAGCGACGATGGCACGCGCATCCTCGGCAAGACGCCGATGGGCCGCGCGACGATTGTGGCTCTGCAACTCAACAATTTGATTTCGGTGGTCGTTCGCCGCCACTGGGTCGCTGCCGGTTGGCATCCGCCGAACGTGAATTCGAGTTAGTCCGATCACGGCCAGCCGAGTTCACGGCGTCTGCCGACCAGCATGGTTTCGACAACCTGTGCCGAGTGCTGTTCAACGCCAGCGAGTTTGTGTTCGTGGATTGAGGGAACAAAGAATGACAATCCGATTGCTCTATCACGATCCGAAGTCGCACGATCCGAATTCGCCAAGCGACGACTCGCCGTTCGATAGAGAGATTCGTTCGATTGCGCTCGAAGGTCAATTGCGTTTGGCGTGCCCGTATATCTCACTCGATTATTTGAATGGGGTCATCAACGGCACATCTTGGCGGCTGTTGACGGACATCAGAGAGTTGCTGCGGTCACAAGCCCCAACCAAGCGAGAAAAAATCGTTGAGTTTCTGAACGATCATCGTGCGAGCGTGCGGCACTATTCCCGATTGCACGCAAAGGTCGTCATTGGATTGCGGACAGTTATGTTCGGGTCAGCGAACTTCACCAATAGTGGCATCTGGAAGCGAGCCGAAGTGAGTGCGATCATCGACGACGCCCCTCAAGTCGAAGAGTTGACCGAGTGGTTTGAATCCCTCTGGTCACAAAGCTAGGAACTGCCCTCCAAGGATGTAATGGCCGAATACATCAAGTCATTGCCCGAAGTGCCGGCTCCTGTTGAAGGGGACGATGCGAAACTTTTCCCTCCACTTCCGACAAAGCCAGCAAGTATTGCCGAGTTGGAAGGTCAAGAAGCGACCACTGGCGAAACAGCGGAACAACCGCAAGCACAAGAAACCGAGCCGGCTCCAGAGGAAGTTGTTGACGAAGTGGTGTTTTCTCACGTTCGACCGTCGCTCGCCGTGGGAGTTGTCGCTCCACCGAAACAACCGAAAGACGTAGTCATTCCCACGCAATTCCCGACACGTGAGCAATTGGCAAGCGACAAATCGCTCGACTACATCGACGACATTCTCACGCTTATTGGTTGCGTTTGGTGGAAGCGGCGATCCCGTAGGCCAGGATCGTTTTATGCGTTCTGGCGAACTGCCGACACGAAGCCAATTGCGATCAATGTCGTGAAGAACGCCGCCGATGCCGCCGGACTGTCCGAGCGTGACAGGCAGTACATAATCGGCACAAGCCAAGCCAAAACGGTTGACGAATTCAAAGCCATACACGTCAAGCTGACGAAAGCGGAGTACGACGCAAACCCGAAGTTGTATACTACGCCGAAGCACTTGATCGACTGGAGTAGCTCCAGCGATCCCAAGCCAGCGTCGGCCACTACGCACGATGTGCCGGGAAATCCTGTGTACAAGAAAATCCGTAAAGCATGCCAAGCCGCGAAATCGCTCGTGATTCAAATCGTTCCCACGGGAATGCCACTCGGTGGCGGAGGAATAAGCAACTTGGTTTGAAGGAGCAGGAAAAGGTGTCAGGAAAAGGTGTCAGTCAGGAAAAGGTGTCAGGAATCGATTCCTGATTTGGTTCCTGACACGTTCCTGACACCTTTTCTTGCCCTGACACCTTTTCTTGCCTTTTCTTGTCTTGCCCTGACACCTTTTCTTGCCTCAGCGAGTCGGTCCCAACCGATCTTGAATGCGACCGGACATTTTTCGCTCGACCCAGATGAACACGCCAGCCGGTAGTCCAAACCACGCTCCAACCAGAGTC
>JAYVSP010000071.1:0-2020 GCA_043775215.1 Planctomyces sp.
TTCGGAATGGGCTGGACGGCCGGTTCCGGAAGCAGATCGTCTTTCCAGAGCATCACGAGTCGCACGCCGCGAGTGCCTTCTTTCCGTCGCCGTTTGAAGAGGCCGCAATTCTGACCGTAGATGGCGTGGGCGAGTGGGCGACCGCCACGTTGGGAATCGGACAGGGAAACAAGATCCGGCTGACGCACGAACTTCGATTTCCTCATTCGCCGGGGATGCTGTATTCGGCCTTTACTTCGTTCTGTGGCTTCAAGGTGAACTCGGGTGAGTACAAGCTGATGGGCCTCGCACCGTATGGGAAACCCAGATTCGCGGACCAGATTCGCGAACACCTGCTCGACCTCAAGCCGGACGGCTCGTTCCGGCTGAACATGCAGTACTTCAACTACTGCGCGGGCCTGACCATGTTCTCTCGCCGGTTCGAGCGGCTGTTCGGTGGTCCACCCCGGCGACCGGAAAGTCCATTGACCGAACGTGAAATGGACTTGGCGGCATCGGTCCAGGTCGTGACCGAGGACATCCTGATGCGGATGGCGAGGCAGGTGCATCGACACTCCGGACAGAAGCGATTGTGTCTGGCGGGTGGCGTCGCGCTGAACTGTGTCGCTAACGGACGCCTCGTGCGCGAAGGGCCGTTCGAGTCGATCTGGATTCAGCCAGCCGCAGGAGACGCTGGTGGCGCTTTGGGAGCCGCACTCTTCACATGGCATCAATTGCTCGACAACGAGCGGGTGCCGCAACAGCCCGACAGCCAACAGGGGAGCTGGCTTGGACCCGCTTACGAGGAGGACGAGATTCAGCAGTCGCTCGACCGCGTGCAGGCTTCGTACGAAAAGCTGCCTGACGACAATGCCCTCTGCCGCCGCGTGGCCGAGGCCCTGGCCACAGGCCAGGTCGTCGGCTGGTTTCAAGGACGCATGGAGTTTGGTCCGCGAGCACTCGGCGCGCGCAGCATTCTCGGCGACGCGCGCAATCCGACGATGCAGTCGGCCATGAATTTGAAGATCAAGTTCCGCGAGTCCTTTCGCCCCTTCGCTCCCGCTGTGCTGCGAGATCGGGTCGGTGAGTATTTCGAGACGCACCAAGGCGAAGACAGCCCCTACATGCTGCTCGTGGCCCCGGTCCGTTCAGAACATCGAACGACGTTGACCGCCGAGCAGCAACAGTTGGAAGGTCTCGACAAACTCCAGGTGCCTCGCTCGACGCTCCCTGCGGTCACGCACGTCGATGGCTCCGCGCGAATCCAAACGATCGACGCCCGGCGACATGGACGTTTCCATCAATTATTGAAGGCATTTGAGTCGCTCACGGGCTGCCCGATCCTCATCAACACCAGTTTCAACGTGCGGGGCGAGCCGATTGTCTGCCGACCCGAGGAAGCCTATCGCTGCTTTCTGTCCACGGACATCGACGTACTGGTGTTGGAGCATTTCGTATTGGAGAAGCAACGTCAGCCAAAACTTTCCCCCGATCAGGTCGATGGTTACCTGAAACAGTTCTCTCTGGACTAAACCGTGGCACTCGTTGAACTCAACTGGCGTTCGTCGTCTCGCGACCTGCGTCTCTTCGCTGTCGCGCAGTTTGTCTTGGCCGCGCAGCTGATCTGGATGGCGTCTCGCGGCACGGGCTGGACCACTTTTACAGCCTGCCTGCTGGCTGCGTCGGGTCTCGGCGCGATCATCGGGCTGTACTCACCGCAAGCCGTTCGCCCGGTCTATGTCGTCTGGATGCTGCTGACGTTCCCCATCGGTTGGGTGCTATCGCATTTGGTACTCGCACTGGTCTACTATGGCGTCGTGACACCGATTGGCCTGATCCTGCGAATCTGCGGGCGCGATTCATTACAACTTCGACAAAACCCCACGGCCACAACCTATTGGAACGAACGCAATCAACCGTCTGATCCGGCCCGATATTTCCGACAGTTTTGAAGGTGTGCCATCGCCCGGGCGACCGGGTGAAACATGCCTTTCGTGGAGAGACGCTGATGAGCGAGCCAACACCGACCACTTCGCAGAAC
>JAYVSP010000072.1:0-10592 GCA_043775215.1 Planctomyces sp.
AACCAACGTCTTCAGTTCTTCAGACCGACGCGATGACCACATCCGCAAACCCTCCGAACAAATCTTTGGCGAGCCGGTGGGCGTCAGCCCCCGGCCTTCTTCGCACACCGCGCTGTCCGAGGGCTAACGCCCGTCGGCTCGCCTGTTGTGATGAATTGCCTCGTGGGGGATTTGAACCCGCCGTCGCCGACTTGAAGGGCCGGCATCCTGAACCGTTAGAAGAACGAGGCGTGTTGGCTTAGGTCTGCGATTTCAAATTTCAAATCTGAAATTCGAGATCTCTCGCCAAGAGGCTTGTGAAGGAATTGAACCTTGCGTCGTCCACCTCCCCGTTTTCTGACTGCGGTTTTGCAGGCCGCCGGGAGGATCACAAGCCGTGTTGTTGGTCTGGCCGATTCGTCGTCTCCATCAATTCGTCGTACCCTTTCATTCGCAAAAGTCCCCGGTGGGATTCGAACCCACGATCTCGACCGTGGCGGGGTCGCGAGCACTCCGCTGCTCCACGAGGACAAGCATTTCCTTTGAAATCTGAAATCTGAAATTTGAGATTCCTTAAGGCGTCCCCGATGGGATTTGAACCCACGATCTCCACCGTGACAGGGTGGCGAGCACTCCGCTACTCCACGGGGACAGACACTGATCAGCGCCGCACTCGGCGCACACCGGGAGCGGATGAATCCAACACATTCCGCGAAACCGGATCGAGCGACTCGCGGAGCACATGCTCCGAGAGCCACTCACTCAGTCCGCCTCTTTCAGCAGATACCGATTACTGATCGCTTTGAACGACAACCGCCCGCAGAGCGTGAGGCTCGGTCTTTCACCGCGCGGCCGGATGACGATCCCTTCGCGTTCGTTTTTCGTGCTCGGATATTTTCCCTCCGCCAGCGACAACAAGGACTCCAACGAATGGTCGAACGACTCTCCCTCCTCAATGACTTGCACGGCTGGCAGCTCGAATCCATCGAGCACCCGCCGGGACTCATCATGTCCGAGGTAATGGGCCTCCCGAATGTTGAACACGTTGAACGCGAACAGCGACTTCTCCTTCAAGGCCAGCGGGTTCTTCTGAATCCCCGGCCCCACGATCTCTCCCTGAATCGCCAAGTGCGACGCGGATCGCAGTTTGGCTTCCAGGTCGTACTTTGACGCCATTTGCCAGTAGATGTTCTCCCCCGGCCGCACGCTGAAGTTGCGCCCGCAGGCGTGAAACTGGCCATCTCGCGGGTCGATGCAGTACGTGGCCGAAGTGCCGTCGTACTTCATTGTCGCGACATACGCTTGCCCGCGCAGTTCGTCCAGCACGGCCGGAACGCTCTGCACACGCATCTCATCGGTCTTCAGAAGAAATGCCGGAAACGACGCTCGAAAATCACCCATGCCCGTCGGTGCCGGCGGTTCGTATTTTCCAACTCCCAATCGTTCGGTGACGTCTTCTCCCTCGGTGATATCATCGAGATCGAATTGACTGACCGGCATGAACAACCCCTGAGACAACGCCCCGCGCAGACGCATCGTCCGAATCCGATATTTCTCAGGACGTGCAACCGGCTCTGGTGAAAGGGTCTCTTCCAGCTTCTGTTTGGGCTGCCACAGGAATCGAAATAGCTCGGCATCCGGCGGGATCGAGTCGATCTCGAAATAGAGGCCCAGGTCGCCGACAGAAAACTCACCTTTGCGCGTCACGCACTGCCAGCCGTTGATCCGCACCAACTCGATCGCGTCAGCATTGGCGATGGGGTGAATCTCCAAGACTCGTTGTACGCTCGCCAATTTTCGCTGCATGATTGTGTTCCTCGCACTGCCGGTCTGTGAAATTGCGGAAGCCGTGGGACTTGAACCCACAAGCGACTAAGTCGCCGCCTGTCTTCCAAACAGGTTCCTCATCCAGCCGGATGACTTCCGTGAGTCTGCCTCGTCCGGGAACTCGGCACCAATGCTCGCCAATTCCCAGCCCAGTGACTTCATCAGCGGCGCGAGCACTCGCTCGCGCCCCGGTGACTCCATCACCATCGTTCCAGATTCGATCCAAGTCGTTGTGCTTCGCCCGGGAGGTTTGTCGTCTTCGTCGTTCTTCATGATGTCTCTTGCCTGATTTCTTGTGGACTGAAACGTCTTTCGGTAGCTCGTAATTACTGGAACGTGACCACATCGGGTGGCCGGGTCCGGCTCAACGCGAGGCTCCCTCTGAGCGACCAGAGAGGCACAGTTGGCCTCCATTTTCTTTTGACCCGGCCACCCGCCGGCACGCACAACTTTCCCGTAACCTGACTCTCCGAGTCAGGCTACGTTTTGAAAACTCGAACTCAGCGGAAGCCGTGGGACTCGAACCCACAAACGGCCTTAGCCGCCACCTGTTTTCAGGACAGGCCCCTCATCCAGTCGGATGACTTCCATTTCGCAATTTCAAAATCTCAGATTTCAAATTTCAAATCTGAAATCTGAAATCTGACTTTCTGCCTTCCGAATTCCGGGAGTCGGAATCGAACCAACGCCTCCTGGTTCAGAGCCAAGTGTCGCGACCAACCGCAACTGTCCCGGAGTTGTTTTGTTTGTCATTCACGATTCGGGGAGGAGGATTCGAACCTCACATCTCCGGATTCAAAGTCCAGCATCCGACCTTTAGACGATCCCCGAGAGTGTCTTGTGGGAGTCGAACCCACCTGTCCAGCTTGGAAGGCTGGCGCCTCTGCCGCTCGGCCAAAGACACGCGATTGCGAAAATCCCAAATCTCAATTTTCAAATGAAACACCAGAGGCGGAAGGAGAGGGAGTCGAACCCTCAAGGCATTCACAGACGCTCGGCCGCGTTCGAGGCGGCTGCCATCGCCAATTGGCTTGCCCTTCCTCATTTCACTTCACAGTTTCACATCACAGCTCCGGAGGGAGGACTCGAACCTCCAATCGTCTGGTTAACAGCCAGCCGCTCTACCTTTGAGCCACTCCGAATTAAGTCCCATCGGTCCCATAAGTCCTATAAGTCCTATGAGCCACTATCAGCGCATATTTTCCACGCAGAATAAGACACAGTTTGAAACACAACATTAGCGCAGTCAGGACGGTGGGATTCGAACCCACGATCTCCGGCGCCCAAGGCCGGCGGATTTCCAGACTTTCCCACATCCTGACAGACAGACGAATTGTGCGAACCGAATTCCCAGCACAGTCAGGGGTGGCTGGATTTGAACCAGCACGCTCCGGCTTCCGACGCCGGCGGACTGCCAAGTTATCCCACACCCTGAATAGCTCCCTACGTCTCGTTCCGGGGCCGGATATGCAGTTTTTCGGAATTGGCGGGAATCGAGATTGTTTATGAATCACGCTTCCTTCCCGCCATTTCCGAAAAACTGCACACCCGACCCTTCCCCGCCACCAGCCGTCCGGGCGATGCGTCTCGCCAAGACGACAACTCTCCCGCGTTCTGGAGAACGCGGATATAACAAAAAAAGCCCGATGTCCTTGTGACACCGGGCTTTCTGAAAGCACCCGCGGAAAAACATTCCGGTGTCACATCCTGAGCGGATACGGGTGCGAATTTGTCTGGGAAATGCATTCCATCTTTGCTGATGGACAACCCACGACGGCGGCGGGCACCTCGACCGCGACGGCAAACAAACTGCGCAACCCAAGTCGGGTTCGCAGGCCCGTTAGCCTGATCGCATCGAGTTGTTGCCATCCGCGTTTCACGATTCGCGCTCCCGAATCCCAGGTGGTGACCCCGGGCTTTAAACTCTGTTCCAGCACTCTGGATTGTGTTATCGGCCAATGAGCCGAACAAGCCTCTGCAAAACTCAGAAAACTCACACAATCAGCGTGACGTAGAGACAATATGCCAGACACCCGCTGGACGTCAATTCAATTGTATGTCTTTTTTCAAAAAAGCTCAAAAAGATATATCGCGGAATGTCCGACTGGTCACGCCATATTATGGTCGGGATTCCGGCACGGGTTCTTCCCCTTCTCGGACAATCCAACATCGATCACACGCTAGCTGTGTCAACATCTGCTTTTCGCCGGACGGCCAGGTGATCTCAATCGACTGCGTCATTCGATCGCTGCCCAAGCCGACGAACAAATGCGGATCGATCGTCGAGGCATAACTGGTGCCTCCCTTGAGTTGCCGCATTCGGACGCCTTTCGTGGTCGTCACACGCACGATGGCGCCGATCGGTAATCGCGGACTGTTGCGGCCGATCAGTTTCAGCGACACCCAGTGGTTGTCGGTCTGCGTCGTATTCGACAGCAGCGCGACCGGCTGATTCAGACGTGAGATTACAAGGTCGATATCGCCATCGCGGTCGATGTCGCCCGCCGCGCTGCCGCGGCCTTGATGTCCCTCCAGAAAATAGGGGCCGACTCCCGATGTGACATTCTCCAACCGCTTGCCGTCGCGGTTTTCAAACAGGAGCGGCTTCTGAAAGATGGGTGCGTTTTCGGGGTAACGGATCACATGGCCGTTCGAGACAAACGTATCCTCGTCGCCATCCTTGTCGAGATCACAGAACGCCGTACCCCAGCCGACGTACAACGCTCCGACCGCCGTCACACCGCTCCCCTGGCTGATGTGCTGAAACAGACAGTTGCCGTCATTGCGATACAGCGCGATGCTCTCTCGCTCGAAATTGGCGACCCACAGATCGGGCTTCCCATCGAGATTGAAGTCACCCACGTCAACACCCATGCTGCCATCGGGAGTCCCGCTTTGGCTGAGGGCCGTGCCGCTGATCAGCCCCACCTCTTCAAACTTGCCGCTGCCGTCGTTGCGAAACAGGAAGTTGGAGTCGGTGTCGTTGCCGACGTAGACATCGACATCGCCGTCCAGGTCCAAGTCCGCAGTCAGCACACCCAGCCCCTTGCCACCTGGCACGAGATTGCATTCCGCAGTGGCGTCTCGAAACGTCCCGTCGCCGTTGCTCAGATAGACCGAATCGGGCAAGCCTTTAAACTCTCGCGGCGGACAGGACTCACGAGTCCCAGGCTTCGGTCCGGGACAGAACGGGTGATTCGTAAACGACCAGTCGACGTAATGGGCGATGAAGACATCCAACGAGCCGTCTCGATTGAAATCACCCCACCCCGCGCTGGAACTCCACAAGGCATCAGTCAGGCCCGTCGTCTTGGCGAGTTCCTCAAACGTGCCGTCTCCGTGATTGTGCAGCAGCAGCAGTCCGCCGTATCCAGTGATCAGCACATCGCAGAATCCATCGTTGTCAAAATCCGCTGCCGCCGCGCCGTGACTGTAATACGGCGTCACCGTCGGGCTGGCCAACGCGGTGACGTCGGTGAAGTGCCAATCGCCGTCGTTACGATAGATCGCCTGCGGCCAGCCAAGCACATCCCGTTGACCATCAGCGTGCTTCTCGCTGTAGTGCCCACCGCCGGGAAGGCATAAATCCAGATCGCCATCGCCGTCGTAGTCAAACAGACCGACCCCGCCACCCAGCGATTCGAGAATGGCGACTTCCCCGGCTTCGGCACCGTTGCGATACGTGAAGCTTACTCCCGATTGTCCCGTAACTTCTTCAAACCGAATCGGTGAAGTGACCGTCGGCACGCCACCGGAAGTCGTCGTTCCGCCGCTCGTACCAGTCGGAGTCACGGGCGCGGTTGGAGATGAGCATCCCGCCAGTACGGCCACGAGCATCACCGATAAGGCGAAGTGTCGGCAAAAGCTTATCTGTAGCCGAAGTCGTGAGACTTCGCTTTTCATACACATGACCGAAAGCTCACGACTTCGGCGACAGAGAGATGGACTTCGGCGACTTTGTGTTGAACTACAGGTCAGAGCCATTCGGTCACTCCTCGTTCCATTCCCCTTGCAGCGTCAGCACCAGTCGACGCGAGCCGCCGTGGTTGCGGTGTTCGCAAAGATAAATTCCTTGCCACGTTCCCAGACTCAACCGTCCCTCGCCGATCGGTATCCACACCGAGCTGCCCAACATCACCGCCTTCACATGCGCCGGCATGTCGTCCGGTCCCTCGACTGTGTGGCGATACGGAAAACTCTCTGGCACGATGTGGTTGAAGGCGCTCTCCAGGTCCGCTGGTACGTCGGGATCGGCGTTTTCGTTGATCGTGATCGACGCCGACGTGTGCTGAATAAAGACGTGCAGCAATCCGACTTTCACCCGACTCAATTCCGGCAACGCGGACGTGATGAAATCGGTGATCAGATGAAACCCGCGTGACATCGCAGGCAGACAGAATTGTCGTTGGAGCCAAGGCATGATTTGATTTTCGATTGGTGAATTGTGATTTTCGATTGGTGATGAGTCGTAGATCCTGAGTGACCTGTCAAAGGCCGTAATCGCAAATCAAAAATCACAAATCCCTTGTCCTTTCCAGCGGAGCCAGTGATCGGCCAACACGATGGCGACCATTGCTTCGGCCATTGGGACAAATCGCGGCAGCAGGCAGGGATCATGCCGGCCTTTGGTCTGAATCGTTGTCGGTTCCGCATCACGAGTGACGGTCTCTTGCACGATTGGCAAGCTGCTGGTTGGCTTCACCGCGGCGCGAAGCACGATTGGCAGACCAGTCGAAATTCCGCCGAGCATTCCGCCGTGTCGATTGGTTGTCGTCGTAATGCGATCCACCGCGCTGGTGCCAGTTGCGTGCAGTTCTTTCGGCACGAACAGGTCATTGTTCTGGCTGCCTCGCATCGTCACGCAGCCGAACCCAATGCCGTACTCGACGCCCAGCACGGCCGGCAGACTGAAGAGTGCTTTCGCCAGATCGGCCTTCAACTTGTCGAACACCGGTTCACCGAGCCCCGCCGGAACGTTGCTGGCGACGATCTCCGCCGCGCCACCGATCGAATCGCCGTCCTTGCGCACGGCTTCGATCAATTCGATCATGCGCGCGGCAGCGGCGACGTCCGGGCAGCGGATAATGTTCGGCTCGCCATTTGGTAGCGTTTCGACTTGTTGCAAAGTCACCGATGCCGGATCGGGAACGTTCGCTCGCACGTCGCCAACTTGAACGACGTAGCCGATCACCTCGCCGCCAAACGCTTGCCGCAAGATTTTCTTGGCGACGACACCCGCAGCGACTCGCACAGTCGTCTCGCGAGCACTCGAACGCCCACCGCCGCGATAATCCCGAAAGCCGTACTTCGCATCGAAGCTGAAGTCGGCATGTCCCGGACGGTATTTATCCTTGATGTCGTCGTAATCTCGGCTGCGCTGATCGGCGTTGCGAACCAGAATCGCCAAACTGGTGCCAGTCGTGCGGCCCTCGAACACACCGGACAGGATTTCCGGCAGATCTTCTTCTTGCCGCTGCGTCACAATTTTGCTCTGCCCTGGCCGCCGCCGCCGCAAGTCGACCAGTAAGTCTTCGACCGTCAGCGGAATGCCCGGCGGAACGCCATCGAGAATGACGACATTTCCCGGCCCGTGACTTTCGCCCGCAGTCGTAATACGAAACGCTTGTCCGAATGAGTTGCCTGCCATGATGCGGGGTATTGTAATTGGACATGCTGTGGGAGTCTTGCCTGTTTCTCCATTCGTCGTCTCCTTCGATTCGTCGTGGCCTATTCGACTCGAATACGAAAAGGCCAGGACGAATCGAAGGAGACGACGAATGGAGACCAAAATGCCTTTTAGCTTTCGATCTCTCAAAGTTCTCATCTCTGGCGGTACCAGCGGCATTGGGTTCGGGATCGCTCAAATCTTCGCCGAAGCAGGTGCCGACGTAACCGCAACTGGCTTGACCGGGGAGGCAGTTGCCGACGCCTCCGCGCGCGAGCCGCGTGTTCAATTCCAACGGCTGGATGTCTGCGATGCGGAAGCCGTGACGCGGTTGGTCGGCGAGTTCGATTCGCTCAATGTACTCGTCAACTGCGCGGGAATGCTGCGACGGAACGGCGAAGAGTTCGACGCTGCGAATTTTCAGCAAGTCATCGACGTGAATCTCACCGGCACAATGCGGCTCTGTTTGGAGTGCCGGCCATTGCTGGCGAAATCTCGTGGCTGCATCGTCAACACGGCGTCGATGCTGAGTTATTTTGGCAGCGGTCACGTTCCAGCGTATAGCGCCAGCAAGGGAGGCGTCGCGCAGTTGACCAAATCGCTGGCGATTGCTTGGGCGGCGGACGGCATTCGAGTGAACGCGGTGGCTCCCGGCTGGATCGACACGCCGCTGACTCAACCGCTGGTGGAAGACGCCGCGCGCAGCCAACGGATTCTTGAGAGGACTCCGCTGCGCCGTTGGGGCCGTCCCGAAGATGTGGCCGGTCCCGTTCTGTTCCTCTGTTCGCCCGCGGCCGCCTTCGTCACGGGAGTTATCCTGCCGGTGGACGGCGGCTATTCGATCGCGTGATTTATGGTTGTGAGATGAGGGATCGGGTGTTCGTTTTTTCGGAATTGGTGGGATGAGAGCGTGGATTGCGGACCAAAGCTCATCCCATCAATTCCGAAAACCGAACACCCGGCCCCGGAGGCGAGATCAGGACTACCGTCCAAAGGACTGGCGGAGCCAAGCGTTCTTGCGACGCTCCATTTCGATCAGACCGCCGAACAGACCCGGACGGTCATTTTGCTGAACGGATTGTGGCTGGCGGCGGCTCTGCCGATCGCGAGCACTCGCCGCATCCGACATAGCCGCGATGACTGACAACGCGATGAACCCCCAAATAATCTGACGCATGTTGTCCCTTTCGAGAAATTCGGCGAGTCCGCCGATACCAATTTCCTCAGACGACTCCGTCTGTAGCGAGTTCGAGCGGCCCAACCGCTCGCCGACACCGCTCAGGGATCGGCAATTCCCGCCGCTGCTCCCAACCGGCATTTCCCGCCGACTCGCAATTCGGCCGCTGCACTCGGCGGCGATGCCGATTGTGTGGGTCGTAGCAGCCAAGTAACCCAAATCGTGAGCGATGGCGGATGCTCCAAAAATGCCGCAATTCAACATCTTCTGGCACACTCGCCCTCGCTCATGCTTGGGGTGACATCGACGAAGGACCGCCCCACGGTCGCGCTGACTGGAGACTTCGTTCGCAAAACGACATCATGCTTCCGACTTTTCATCCCGTGACTGACAGGAGCACTCGCATGTCCGAAGCCATTACCAGCGTTCTTCAGGAGACTCGCCAATTTCCACCGCCGAGCGACTTCACGGCTCAAGCCAACATTCGCAGCGAAGAGCAATATCAAGAGATGTGGCAACGGGCGAAGGACGATCCCGCCGGCTTTTGGGGTGACATGGCCGCGAACCTCGACTGGTTCAAGCCGTGGGATAAGGTCATCGACGGAGCCATGCCGAACACGAAATGGTTCAGCGGCGCGAAGATCAATGTCTCGTACAACTGTCTCGACCGGCATTTGCTCGGCCCCAACAAGAACAAAGCGGCGATCATCTGGGAAGGCGAACCGGGCGACACGCGCGTATTGCGGTATCAAGACTTGCATCGCGAGGTTTGCAAATTCGCCAACGTGCTGAAGAAGCTCGGCGTGCAGACCGGCGACCGCGTAACGTTGTACCTGCCGATGATCCCCGAATTGGCGATCGCCATGCTGGCCTGTGCGCGGATCGGAGCGACGCACTCGATCATCTTTGGCGGCTTCAGCGCGGAAGCCGTCGCCGACCGCAACAACGATGCTCAGGCGAAAGTCGTCGTCACGGCTGATGCCGGCTGGCGGCGCGGCAAAGAAGTTTTCCTCAAGCAGGCTGTCGATCAATCGCTGGAAAAGTCGCCGTCAGTCCAGCAGGTCGTGGTCGTGCGCCGGACCGGCTCGCCGGTCGAGATGATCCCCGACCGCGACCACTGGTGGCACGATCTGATGAAGAATGCCTCCGCCGAATGCGATCCCGTGCAGCTTGATGCCGAGCACCCCTTGTTCATCCTCTACACATCGGGCAGCACCGGAAAGCCGAAGGGCGTACTGCACACGTCTGCCGGCTATTTGCTCGGCACGACGATGACCTCGAAATGGGTGTTCGATCTGAAAGAGGATGACACGTTCTGGTGTACCGCCGACATCGGCTGGGTCACGGGACACAGCTATGTAATTTACGGTCCGTTGGCGAACGGCGCGACAACCGTGATGTACGAAGGAGCTCCGAACTGGCCGGATGAAAGCCGCTTCTGGGAGCTGATCGAGAAATACCGCGTGTCGATCTTTTACACCGCTCCGACAGCCATTCGAGCCTTCATCAAGTGGGGCGACGACTGGCCGAACCGCCACGACCTCTCCAGCCTCCGCTTGCTGGGAACCGTCGGCGAGCCGATCAATCCCGAAGCGTGGATGTGGTATCACAAGGTCATCGGGCAAGAGCGTTGTCCGATTGTCGACACTTGGTGGCAAACCGAAACCGGCGCGATCATGATCAGCCCGCTCCCCGGCATCACGCCGACGAAACCGGGCAGTTGCACGCGGCCATTGCCGGGAGTCGTCCCCGACATCGTGACCAAGGACGGCCAGAGCGTTTCCGGCATACATGGCGGTTTGCTCGTCATGCGACAACCGTGGCCGAGCATGTTGCGGACGCTTTACGGAGATCACGACCGCTTCTTGAAGACGTACTTCAGCGAGATCCCCGGCTGCTACTTCGCGGGCGACGGAGCTCGCCGCGACGAGGACGGTTACTACT
>JAYVSP010000073.1:0-13614 GCA_043775215.1 Planctomyces sp.
CTTCTTATTGTTGTTCTATTCGTCACCCAGGGCTTCGCCCTGGGCTATCGAGTTGCACCCCTTTGGGGCGAAAAACAAGACTGCGCAACTTCAAAACTGGCGCTTCGGGTTAGTGTGGGCTGCCAGGATTTGTGGGCACACCCCGAGCTGGAAGCTTGCGCTACGGGACGGCACTTACCATTTGCACTCGCTCGTAATGCCGTTGCAGTGCGGCGGCGATGAAGCCCTTGAAGAGCGGATGCGGGGCTAGCGGTTTCGATTTGAATTCCGGGTGGAACTGCACGGCCACGAACCACGGATGGTCCGGGATTTCCACGATCTCGACCAGCTTACCGTCGGGACTGGTGCCGGAGAGGAGCAGGCCGGCTTCCTCGAACTGCGAGCGGTATTCCGGGTTGAACTCGTAGCGGTGGCGATGCCGCTCCGAGATCCGTGTGGACTCATAACACTCGGCCGCTTTCGAGTCCGGAAGCATCACACACGGATGAGCCCCCAGTCGCATCGTGCCGCCGCGGTTTACGATCGTTTTCTGTTCTTCGAGCATGCAGATCACTGGGTGCGGCGTGGAAGAGGTGAACTCTGTGCTGTCCGCTCGATCCAGTTCCAACACGTTACGCGCGAATTCGATCACGGCAGTCTGCATTCCCAGGCAGATGCCGAAGTACGGAATCTCGCACTCGCGAGCGAACCGCACGGCTTGCACTTTGCCCTCAACGCCGCGCATGCCGAATCCGCCGGGAACGAGAATTCCATCGACACCCTTGAGCAGCATCTCCGGGCCTTGCTGTTCGAGTTCTTCGGCCTCGATCCGCTTGACGATCACGCGCGCCGAATTTGCGACGCCGGCATGGTCGAGCGATTCGTAGATCGACTTGTAGGCGTCGCGGTGTTCGATGTACTTGCCGACGACGGCGATCGTCACTTCATGATCGGGGTGGCGCATGCGGTGCATCAGTTCACGCCAATCCGACATGTCCAGTGGCCCGGCTTTTAGGTGCAGCTTCTCGATGATGAGCTGATCCAAGTTGTGGTCGACCAGTCCCAGCGGCACCTCATAGATCGAGAACTCCTTGTCGATTTCCTCAATGACCGCCTTTTTCTCCACGTTGCAGAAGTTTGCAATCTTCTCGGCGTTTTCGGCACCCATTGGCCGTTCGGTCCGCACGACGAGAATGTCCGGCTGAATACCGATCTGCCGCAAAAGGCCGACGCTATGCTGTGTCGGCTTGGTTTTCATCTCTTTCGCCGCCTTGAGGTACGGCACCAAGGTCAGATGAATAAAGAGGCAATTATCCTTGCCGATGTCGAGCGGAATCTGGCGGATCGCCTCCAAAAACGGCTGTCCTTCGATGTCGCCGACCGTGCCACCCAACTCGGTAATGACGACGTCCACATCCGGCCCAGCCAAGCCGCGCACGGCTGCTTTGATTTCGTCGGTGATGTGCGGAATGACCTGTACGGTCTTGCCGAGATACTCGCCGCGGCGTTCTTTCTCGATGACCTTCAGATAAATCTGCCCAGTCGTGTAGTTCGACTTCCGCGAGAGCGGGCCGTTCGTGAATCGCTCGTAGTGGCCGAGGTCGAGGTCCGTCTCCGCGCCGTCATCAAGCACATAAACTTCCCCGTGCTGGAACGGGCTCATCGTTCCCGGATCGACGTTGATATACGGGTCGAGCTTCTGCATGCGGACGCGCAGTCCACGTTTCTCCAGCAGACAAGCGATTGAAGCCGATGTCAGCCCTTTGCCGAGCGAACTCACCACACCGCCCGTCACGAAAATATGCTTGGTCATGTTTCCTAGTTCTCGTTTGAGGGATGAAACGGAAGTGGGGAGGTGGAGTGAAACATTGAGTCACTCCATCTCCCCACCGCCGATTCTCCCGCTTCCGTGCCATTACACGTCACGTCGCCCGACTCCGATGCCGCGCGACGAATCGAGCATAATCCTCCGGCGTGTCGATGCCAACTGACCGGTGAGCCACCTCGCCGACGATGATCGTTTCACCCGCCTCCAGCACGCGCAATTGTTCGAGTTTCTCCAATCGTTCCAGTTTCGATGGCGGCAACGTCGTCAACCGCAGCAGGAAATCCCGGCGATAGGCGTAAATCCCCAAGTGCAGCCGCCAGGGCGATTCGCTCGCCAGGAGTTCATCCGAGTCACAATCGCGGCAGAACGGGATCGGGCAGCGGCTGAAATACAACGCTTGCCCTGCCGAGCCGCACACAACCTTCACGCACGACGGATCATCCAACTGCTCGCGCGACGTGATCGGAGTACACAACGTCGCCATCGGAGCAAGCGGGTTTGCGGTCATTAGGCTGACGAGCAAGTCGATGCTGGCGGGATCGATCTCCGGCTCGTCCCCCTGCACGTTGACGATGACCTCCGAATCGGAGCAGCAGCGCCGCACTACTTCGGCAATGCGATCGGTGCCGCTGGGATGCTCGCCAGTCAGTTCACACCGGCCGTTAAAACGTCGCACTGCCTCGACGATTTCGGCATCGTCCGCCGCGATTATGACCTCCGACAGCGACGTCGCTCGGCACGCGGCTTCCCAGGTGTACTGAATCAGCGGCTGGCCGGTCTCGGCCAACAACAGCTTTCGCGGCAGCCGAGTCGACTGCAACCGCGCGGGAATGATGCCTGAAACTTTCATCGCAAACCTCCTTGATTCAAAACTCGTCGCACTGGCGGCTCGCCTGTGCTTTCCTGAGGAATTTTGAGCAGGCGAGCCGCCTGCTCTACGTTTTCAAATTGCCGCTACCCAAACAGCACATCGGCCACGATGTCATTTACAACCAACTCCAGCCGGTGTGGATTGGGCACCGAGCCGTAGGGAGTGACCATTGTCAGCATCGTTGCCTTGCGGGTTGCGGTGACTCGCCGAAACGTGCTGATCTTCGTGCGCAATTCGGCGGCGTAGGCTTTGTCGATGACGAACGGTGCATCGGCGAACTTCATTTCGCAAAGGTTGATGACGTCGTCGCGGCGGTCGATCAGCAGGTCGATTTGAGCTCCCTGGTCGTAGTCATCCGTGGGTCGATGGACCCACGAGGCGGCGGAAGTTTCCACTCCCGAAATGCCCAGTGCGTGTTTGAGCTGTTTCAAGTGCCTGAAGCACACGTTCTCGAAGGCATAGCCGCTCCATGCCTTCCAACCGGGCGTCGATCGCAATTTGAGCCATGTCCCCTCACCTAACAGGCGGCGCCCTTCGATCCACTTGAGATAGAAGAGTGAGTACTCGTCCGCCAGCCGATAGATCGAGTCTTTCTTTGTCTTGCCCCAAGGATCGAATCGCGTGACGAATCCGGCCTCCATGAGTTCATCGAGCGTCGCGGTGGCACGGCCGCCGGTCGGAAGCTCGGCTGCCGTCAGCAGGTCGTTGCGCGCCATTCCCTGTGGACTGGCGGCGAGTGCTCGCACCAGCGCGATGTGCCGCTCATGGTGCTCGTACAGCGAGGCGTAGAGTTTCTGGAACTCGTCGCGCAGCAAGCCGTCTTTCGCGAAGCAGACTTCATCAATGGCCTGAGCCGCCGACAGCCCCGGCCGCACATGCTCCAAGTAAAACGGCACGCCGCCCATCGCCATGTAGAGCTCAATGACCTGCTTGTCGTTCACCTTGACGCCGTTGTTGACGAGGAATTCGCGTGTCTCGCCCAGCGTGAATGGTTCGAGACGAATGCGGTGCGTGACTCGGTTGTGCAGGCCACCGCGGTTCTGAATGAGATGGCGGATCATCCACGAGGCGGCCGAGCCACAGACGATCACCAAGAGTTGCGGTTGCTTCGATCCCCACGAATTCCAGAAGTGCTCCAAGGCTTCGAGAAATCCCGACTTCTTCGAGGCGAGCCAGGGAACTTCATCGAAGAAGACCACCAGCCGCCGCTTGGGACTGCGTTGAGCCAATGTTTGCAGATACGTTCTGAGCATTCCGAAGGCGTCGAACCAAGTGGCGGGAATCTCCGGCGTCTTGCGCGGTCGCGCGGCCGCCACGAATTGCTCGGTGAAATTTTTGAGCTGCAAGCCTCGCGAGGCGTCGTGGATCCCGGCCATCTCGAAGCACATGTGTTGGGCAAAATGCTCACGAATGAGATAGGTCTTGCCGATTCGGCGCCGGCCGTAAACCGCCAGCAACTCCGGTTTCCGCGACTGGAGATTGCGGTCAAAGAGCCTGCGTTCGTGTTGTCGGCCGGCAACGGGAGGCAGGCTGGGACTCTCGGACGTTTTTGGATCAGTGGCCAAATCTAGGGTGGAGAGACGAGATTTGGCCACTTATGAATCCTCGAAACATTGCGGTTGGTGCCGTTCGGGCAACAGACTTTGCCACTTCCACCGCGGTCATTCTTGATTCACGCACGCGGTCACGAATGAAAGATAAGTGGCCAAATCTAGTCTTCAGACCGAGATTTGGCCACTTATCCGATTCGCGGAATATCGCGTCTATGTCAATCAGAGGCGGCCGAACGTCCCACTTCCTGGAAAAGATAAGTGGCCAAATCTAGGTTTTAAACTGAGATTTGGCCACTTATCCGATTCGCGGAAAATCGCGTCTATGCCAATCAGAGGCGGCCGAACGTCTCACGACCTGAAAAAGATAAGTGGCCAAATCTAGGTTTTAAACTGAGATTTGGCCACTTATCCGATTCGCGGAATAGGATTGGAGATTGGGATTTGGACCTTGGATTTCCTAAACCGGGCCTTGTCGCATCACCGTCAACTCGTCATGTTCTCCCGCTATGAAACACGGATTTTTGGGTTATCAATCGACCTTCATGCTGGACTTTGTCGTCACGGCACTGGTGTTGATTGTGCCGGCTCTGATGACCAGTTTGTATCTCGTGAAAGTGCGGCGGAATTACGTCGCTCACCGCAACTTGCAACTGGTGCTGGGCGGAGTTTTATTGGTCGCGGTTGCCGCGTTTGAAGTCGATGTGCAATGGGTTCACGGCGGCTGGGAAAAGATCGTGGCCGAGCGGACCCCGGCTCTGTCGGCCGAGGCACTCGACGCGGTCAAACGGGCTTTGGGAATTCATTTGTGGTTCGCGATCTCCACGCCGGTGCTGTGGGTCGTCACGATCACGTTGGCCCTGCGCCGCATGCCGAACCCGCCCGCTCCGTGCCAGCACAGCCGACTTCATAAAACGCTCGGTTGGGTGTCGGTGATTGACCTCGTGATAACGTCGGCGACCGGGCTATTTTTCTACTACCGCGCGTTCATGAACTGACGAAAACACTGCGTCGGAGTGCTCACCGAAGTGCGGCGGCGGCACGGCACCGCGCTGATTCATTTCGCGAGCAGTTTGCTCGATGCGAATGATGTGATCGCCGAGTTGTTCGATTCGCTTGTTGACCTGCTCGGTCGTTTGTTCCAGCCCGCCGGAGACCAGCGTCACGATTCCGAAAAACAACAGCATCTGTCCGGCCGTGGCGACGAGCCAGCCGGTCGGAGCATAATTCGCCGGCCCGCCATAATAGCTCCACACGACCAAACACGTGCCCGCAGTCAAAACCAACACGCCGAGATATGCCAGGAACTGTCCGGCCGCGGAACTCCAACTTCCCGCAGCGGATGGCTCGGTGCGCCAAACCGCCGCATCCCAACTGGGAAAGCGGAGCAAGGGCCGGTGAATCTCTCGCGACGGTTCGGCTGCCACGGTTTTATGGACAAACGGACCGGCCGCCGATTGATTCCGTGGCATTGCCGTTGGGGCACCGATGAAGTGGTCGGGCGGATGTGCAGCATCCACGCGAATCGTCGGAGTCTGTGCCTGACCCCGGCCGGCAGCGGAAGCGGAAGCGGTCGCCGCTGGCAGTGAACTCTCGACGGGAATCGCATTTGCCGCTGAGACATCGATTACCGGGGACGCAATCAACTGATTCGTGTCCCGAGTTACCGGCACCTCGGCTGCGGGTGTCGAGAAACTCGGAATCTCCAACGGGGGCGGCGACGGATTGGCCGACTCTTCGGCGCATAGGCTGTTCGCCTGTGAGTCGTTGTCATTCCCGTCTTTTGCCGATCCGTCGGACGCAGGCGAGCTGCCTGCGCTACGGGCAATGACGACCGGCTGGGCAATCGAGGGTATTTGTTGAGTGACGGGCGTTGGTTGGGCGACCGTTTTCGGCGAAGAGGGCAGGGGGGGCAACTCGGCGAGCTCACGTTTCTGCATGGGCGGGCCAAACGGATCAACAACTTTGGCAGTCGACCAGCGTTGCAGCAGTTCGCGCGCGTCCTTGGTTTTATCGGCAGCGACACGATCGCTCGCCGGACGTGTCGGTGGAGCATCAATGGTGCTCAACAACGTCCCGCAGGCCGTGCAAAACACACGCTGATTGTCGGGCGACACTTCGGCCGCCACATCGGCTTGACACTTTCCGCACCACATCCTTGCGTTCCGGAGTCCAAGTTGAAGTCAACGCACATTGGGGCGGCATTATGGCCAGACCGCCAATCCACGCAAGCCCGTTGTGCTCATTCGTCATTCGTCATTTCTTTCGTACACACGACCCCCGAGGTTCCGCTACAACAACGTCATGACGGAATCCCCTTCACGACGGACCGTGATCTTTGCCGGCGGAGGCACAGGCGGGCATTTGTTTCCTGGCATCGCGGTCGCGCGTGAATTGTTGGATCGCGAACCGGAGGCTCGTGTGCTGTTCGTCGGATCGCAGAAGGTGATCGAGCTGGAGATTGTCAGTGGTTCCGGATTCGAGCACATCGCATTGCCGTCGGTTTCGCCATCGCTCGCTCCGACTCGTATTAGTTCGTCGCTGCTCAGAAATTGGCGAGCGTACCGGCAAGCTCAGACGATCATGGCTCGCACACGACCGAGCGTTGTCGTCGGTCTGGGAGGCTTCGCCAGCGTTCCGCCTGTCCTTGCCGCATGGCGAGCTGGCGTGCGGATCGTGCTATTGGAGCAGAATGTGGTTCCTGGCAAAGCCACACGCTGGCTGAGTCGTTTCGCCGACGCCGTTTGTCTGCCGTGGGCCGAAACCGCGAAACGACTCTCGCCCCGTATTCGTACGGTCGTCACCGGCAACCCGATCCGGCGCGAGATCGCGGAATTGGCGGATGCGGCTCACGAGTCATACAGGCCCGACGCGCAAGCGCGGAATGAATCGGAGAATCACTCGCTTGCGCTTCGGGCTTGTACGTACGAGCCGACGCTGCTCATTCTCGGAGGGAGTCAAGGCGCGACCTCGTTGAACGTCGCGGTGCTCGATGCCCTCGCAACATTGCGAGCCGAACTGACCGGTTGGCAGATCGTGCATCAAACCGGAGCGGCCGATCTCGACGCGATTCGTCAGCGTTACGCCGCGCTGTCGCTCGAAGCCGACGTGCAACCCTTCTTTCGTGACATGTCCGAGCAATACCGCCGCGCCACCTGCGTCATCTCGCGAGCAGGAGCCACCACGCTGGCCGAACTCGCGTGTGCCGGACTGCCGGTGCTCTTGGTCCCGCTCCTGACCTCGGCTCACGACCACCAGCGGCTCAACGCCCGCCTCTTCGCCGACCATTCCGCCGCCCTGATGTCCGAACCTTCCTCACCGGCCGCCGACTCCTTGCGAACCTCGCTCGTCCAACTCTTGAGTGACCAATCTTTGCGAGATCGACTCCGTCAAAAACTTCGCACTCTCGCCCACCCACAGGCAGCCAGTGCCGTTGTGGAAATCCTACGTGTCGTATGAGCTGGCGAGTCGGTTGAACTCCACTTGGCAAGATTTCGATAGTGAACTAGTTTCCGCAACAATGCTCGCGCGGGCGGACATTCTGTATTTTGAACTGAATCATTAAGGAGTGATTATGGCTGACATCACGCGCGTCCGACCGTTGCTCGTTGGCGAGCCCGCTCCGTATTTCACGGCCGCCAGCACGAACAACCCCAGATTTCACTTTGACACGATCGCCGGTCGGTACGTCTTGCTGATGTTCTTTCAATCGGCGGCTCGACCCGACAGCCAGCGAATCCTCGATGAATTGTGGGAGCAGCGAGCCAAGTTCAATGATGATTTTGTCACGTTCTTTGGAGTCAGCACGGACCCGCTGGATCAGAAACAATCGCGTGTGAAGGACCAGGTTCCTGGAATGCGGTACTTCTGGGACTTCGATCTGGAAGTCAGCAAGATGTACGGCGCAGTGCGAGCGGACGCGTCGCCAGGAACACAGAACTACAAATGTCACACGATCCTACTCGATACGCGATTGCGGACGCTGGCGGTCATTCCATTCGACGATCCCAAAACTTATGTCACTCGGATCATGCAATTGATTGAGACCCTGCCTCCGCTGGGTCCGCCGACGGTTGCGACCGTGCAGGCTCCGGTATTGATCGTGCCGCGGGTTTTCGAGCCAGACTTCTGCCAGCATCTGATGAATCTCTACGAGCAGCACGGTGGCACGGAATCGGGCTTCATGCGCGAGGTGAATGGCAAGACCGTCGGCATGTACGATCACTCGCACAAGCGTCGGCAAGACTTTGAAATTCCCGATGAAAAGGTCCGCAAAGCCTGCATGGTGCGGATTCACGATCGGCTGGTGCCGGAGATCGAGAAGGCATTTCAATACAAGGCCACACGCATGGAGCGATACATCGTGGCGTGTTACGACGGTGCTCAAGGAGCGCACTTCAACGCGCATCGCGACAATACGACTAAGGGGACAGCACATCGCAAATTCGCGGTTTCGCTGGTGCTCAATACCGGTGAATTTGATGGCGGCTATGTTTGGTTTCCGGAATTCGGACGCCAACTCTTTTCTCCTCCGGCGGGCGGAGCGGTCGTCTTTTCGTGCTCGCTGTTGCACGAAGCGACACAAGTCACTCGCGGCAAGCGGTTCGTCTTCCTGCCATTTCTGTACGACGATGCCGCCGCGCGCGTGCGCGACCAGAACCTGCAATTTCTCGGCGACAACGCTAATACGCCACAGGACGCGCAGCAGGTTGCCTGAGGCACACTAACCCCTCAAACAAGCGAACTCGTGGGGCAGGTTTGTAACCTGCCCGTGAAATATCGCAGTTTTCAACATTTCGAGTTTCACTCGAAATCAGAGTCCGTGTTTGAAGGGCAGGTTAAAAACCTGCCCCACGACTGCGACCTCGCTTGTTTGAGGACTAACCCGATGCGCGAGCGACGCGTTTTCCCGATGCGCGAGCGACGCGTTTTAAGGTGGCGCATTCTTTGGACTGCGGTGACTTGTCGGCCACGAACAGCGGTAATGCGATCGTCACGGCTTGTGCCGATTCAGTTTCTTGGCGAACCCACGCCCGGAATTCTTTTTTGGACAGAAGACCGCGAAGAACGCAGAGAGGAACCGCAAGAGGAGACGCAGTTTTGTCCCCGTTCATTGACACATCAATGTTTGCTGATTGACCGCTCATGTCGAACTGTTCAAAATCGCGGATCCTCAGTGTTTGGGCGAGCGGCTCAAACTTTCTCGCCCGCCCGCGCCTTCCTCCACTCGTGATCGACGACCATGATCTGTGTCAGCATCGGACGCACTCGCCACAAGATGATGGTTCTGGAACACCAGCAATTGGCCCAGCGCGGGGCGGAGTTGGTCGAACTGCGGTTGGACTATTTATCACATCTGCCTGACTTGGCACGGCTGCTGAAGGAGCGGCCAACCCCCGTCGTGATCACGCTCCGCCGCTCTGAGGACAAGGGACGTTGGCGCGGGGACGGGTTGCAGCGACTGACGCTGCTCCGTCAAGCAATCGCGCTCGGGGCGGAGTACGTCGATCTGGAATGGGACATCGCTCCGCAAATCCGGCGCTACGGCGACACGAAACGAATCATCAGCTATCACAACTTTGACGAGACGCCGGACAACTTGGCCGAGATTCACGCCAAGATGAGCAAGCTCGACCCGGATATCATTAAGCTGGCGACGATGGCCAATGCTCCCGGTGACATTGTCCGCATGTTACAACTGGTCAAAAACAGCAGCATCCCGACCGCCGGTTTCTGCATGGGTGAATTCGGAATGGCCAGCCGCATTTTGTGCGGCAAGTACGGCAGCCCACTGACATATGCCACGTTCAACAAAGATCGCGAGTTGGCTCCCGGTCAGTTGGCCTTCGACGAGATGAAGCACCTTTATCGGTACGACCAGATCAACGCCGAGACGAAGGTTTTCGGAGTGCTCGGCGACCCGTTGGCTCAGAGCCGCAGCCCGCTGATTCACAATGCGGCGTTTCAACATTTAGGTCTCAATGCCGTTTACGTTCCGTTCCGCGTTCCCAAGGACAAATTGCAGGCCACTCTGCGGGACTTCGATTGGCTGGACGTAAGCGGCTACAGCGTGACGATCCCACACAAGCAAGATGTTCTTTCGACGGCTTCCGTTTTGGACGAGTCCGTGCAGACCATCGGCGCGGCCAACACGCTGTGGCGCGATGCCGGAGGTCAGTGGCACGCGACGAACACCGATTATCTCGCCGCACTGCAAACGATGTCACTGGCGTTGCAGACAGACGCGGATGACCATTTTGTGCTGGCCGGCCGCAAAGTGCTGATGTTAGGAGCCGGCGGCGTCGCAAAGGCGATTGGCGCCGGGATTATGAAGCACGGCGGAATCCTGATGATCGCCAGTCGCAATCATGCGAGAGCCAAAGAATTGGCTGAAAAATTAGGGTGCCAGAATGTGCTCTGGGAAAATCGCGGGGCGCAGTTCGCGGACATTCTCATCAACTGCACGCCCGTCGGAATGCATCCTGACGTCGAGAACACGCCCTTCGCCGACAATTGGATGCGTGACGGAATGCTGGTCTTTGACACGATCTATAACCCTGAGAATACATTGCTCATCAAGCAGGCCAAACTGCGTGACTGCCGCACGGCGACGGGCTTGGAAATGTTTATCCGCCAAGCTGCCGCACAGTTCGAACTGTTCACAGGCCACGAACCGCCGATCGAACACATGCGCGAAGCGCTTCGCCGCGAGCTGTCCCCCGTCCGCCTGAACCCGTGATGCCAAAATCCCAATGTCCAAAATCCCAATGTCCAAAGGTCGGATGCAGTATTGAGGATGTTCGATGAGCGATCAGGAGCCTCGATACGACTTGGAAGAACGCACGGCGCGATTTGGTAAATCGATCATCGACTTCGTGAAAACGATTCCGGTCAATCTCATAACCACACCGCTCATTGGCCAAATCGTTCGCTCCGGAACAAGTGTCGGTGCAAACTACATGGAAGCCGACAACTCCAGTTCGAAACGTGACTTCAGATATCGTGTCCGAATCTGCCAACGTGAGTCCAAAGAAACCAAGTTTTGGTTACGAATGCTCGCCAGAGCCGAACCCCAACTCCGAGATACGGCGCGTCCACTGTGGCAGGAAGCGAAAGAGCTGGTTTTGATTTTCAGCGCAATCCTGCGAGGCTGCAAAGAAGAATAATATTTGGACATTGGGATTGGGATTTGGACAGGATTTGGACATTGGGATTTGGACATTGGGATTTGGACATTGGGATTTCACTGGAATGGTCGTCACGCTGATCGGATACCGCGGAACGGGCAAGAGCACGCTGGCGGCTCCGTTGGCTCGGCGCCTGGGATGGGAGTGGCTCGATGCCGACGTCGAGTTGGAACGTCGCGCGGGCCGTTCGATCAAAGACATTTTCGCCACCGATGGCGAACCGGAGTTTCGCAGGTTGGAGCGAGAGCTGTTGGCCGAACTGTTGCAACATAGCCGATTGATTCTAGCGACCGGAGGAGGAGCGATCTTGAACGCGGCGACTCGACACGACATGCAGGCCGCCGGTCCGGTGATCTGGTTGCAGGCATCCGCCGACACGATCGAGCGGCGGTTGACCACCGACCCGACAACCGGCCAACGGCGGCCGAACCTGACTGCGGCTGGTGGCCGTGACGAGATCGAGCACTTATTGGCGATCCGTGAACCGCTCTACCGCGAGTGCGCAACAATCGTGGTCAATTCGGACGCGGCTGCGCCGGAAGAATTGGTCGATCAAGTCCTGTGTCAGTTACCGCCGGAGATTCATTCCGCGAATGCCCTCGGAGGCCCAGCGTGATTCCGTTCGATCTGCCTCCGTTCGTGTTTTTGCTATTTCTGTTTGTGTATGGCGCGGTGCTGGGGAGTTTCCTGACCGTCTGCGTGCATCGGTTGCCTCAGCACGAAGACGTTTTTGCAGCGTGGCGGTCGCTCATCGACAATCCCTCGCATTGCGATCGGTGTCAGAAGCGGCTATTGGCTCGCGACAACGTGCCGATCTTTGGGTGGCTGGTGCTCGGCGGTCGCTGCCGGTTTTGCAAACGGGGCATTCCTGGCCGTTATCCGCTGATCGAACTGGCTAACGGGCTGCTGTTTGTTTTGGTCTACGTGATGGAAGTGCCGCTGAATCGCTGGGCGCCGATTACCGACAGTTGCTTGACCAGTCTGCTGGGGCCATCGAATTTCGGAAATGGCTGGGGACTATCGCCGATCGCGATCGTCAATTGGCGGTTCGTGTATCACTTGGTGTTGTTTGAAGCGCTCTTCGTGGCGTCGTTGATTGACTGGGATTTGATGATCATCCCGGACTCGGTCACGCTGCCGCCGATGCTGATCGGCGTTGTCGGAGCGGCGACATTCGGCAAGTTCTGGCTGGTGCCCGTGTGGTTTCAAGACCCCAGCGTGGCGCGGATGCTGTACCGCGGATTGCCTGCGAATTGGAAAACGGGCTGGCTGATGATCGACGTTCCGGCGTGGATTGGACAGCATCCACATTGGCACGGACTGGCGGTCAGTTTGGCGGGATTCATGGTCGGTGGCGGGATCGTGTGGGGCGTGCGGATCATTGGGCACTTCGCATTGCGGCGCGAGGCGATGGGTTTCGGCGACGTGATCTTGATGGCAATGGTCGGCAGTTTCATTGGCTGGCAGCCAGTGGTGGTGGCGTTCTTTGTGGCCCCCGTGTTGGCGTTGCTGGCTGTATTGCTGACGAGGCTGTTTGATCTGGAACGTGAGATTCCGTACGGCCCGTATCTCAGCTTGGGAACGCTCGTCACGCTGCTGGGCTGGAAATGGATTTGGCCAAAATTCTCGCTGTACTTTTCGCTGGGGCCGGCGCTGATTGTGGTCGTACTGGTGATGACGGTCGCATTGTTGGTGACGTTGTGGTTGTTCCGAATCGTCAAGCGAATCTTCGGGCGATCGGATGACTATGACGAGCACGATGACGACGGATGGACCTCGGCCGATCAACTGACGCATTTTTCCGGAGAGACGGTCGATCCACAACAAGGCCAGTGGCGCGGCGAATCGTGGCCCGGAAGCTCGACGGGTCGCGGACAATCGCATGTCGAACGCTGGCAGCGTCCTTGTAATTCCGCCTGGCGACAACACTGGACCCGCCGCCTTCCGTAGCCCGGCACGGCGTGCAGGCGACGTCAGTCCTCCGAGTCTGCGCAGCCTCCGCGTCCGTGTACCTTGCAAGCTCGTCGCATCATGATTTAGGACGCGTGTAAAAACTAATTCTGTTGTCTTTATCCCGAAGGGATTGTGTCTCATAGCGTCAGCCGGCGTCAGCCCCCGGACAAATCGCGAGTGTGGTTCTGGCCCAACGGGCCAAGACTCGGCAGCCCAGGGCAACGCCCTGGGTTTGATGGCGTCGAA
>JAYVSP010000074.1:0-4870 GCA_043775215.1 Planctomyces sp.
CGCATCAATAACTGTCGTAGCCGAAGTCGCCAGACTTCGGATCTGAACTCTGGCGAGTTCAGCGACATCGGACAGTTATTTCTGCGCCGGTCCTTACGCCGCGTCGATCCACTTGCCCTTGATCGACAGCGAGTTGGAAACCTCCGAGGCCGAGCCGGTTACTTTGTCTCCCTTGTTGGGTTTCTTTTTCTTCCCTATTCCACCGGTAACTTTGTCATTGCCGTCTTGGCCATCGACGCTGTCGGCACCGAGACCACCGACCAGAGAATCGTTGTCGGCTCCTCCTTGCAGCGTGTCGTTACCGTCGCCGCCGACCAAGGCGTCTGCTCCGGTGCCGCCGCGGATGAGGTCATTCCCTTTGTAACCAGCGAGCAGATCGTTACCGGCGCCACCGTCGAGCACATCATTTCCGTCGCCGCCGTTGACCGTGTCGTTGCCATCTCCAGAATTGACGGTGTCATTGCCGAGTCCCGCCTTGATCGAGTCGTTACCTGCACCGGCGTCGATCGAGTCGTCGCCCGCCAGGCCCAACAAGAGATCGGTCTGCGCGGTGCCAAGCAGCGTGTCGTTTCCGGTTCCACCTTCGAGAGTCACACTCCCACCGAACGTCGAGGCATCCAGCAGATCGCTGGTTGTACCGCCGAGCAGCCATGCCAGCTCGACTTCGTTGACGACATCGTTGCCATTGCCGGTCAGCGAGTCATTCGTGAGCAACCAGCCTCCCGGTCCGGCCTCCTTGATCGTATCCGACTCCGAACCGCCGTCGAGCGTATCGTTCCCCGCGCCTCCGGTGAGGCTGTCGTTGTCGGCTTGACCGAGCAGTTGCTCATTGCCGCTGCCTCCAATGAGCGTGTCGTTGCCGGCGTCGCCTGCCAGTGTCGCATCACCCGTAAAAAGGCTCAGGTCGAACTTGTCGGCCGCCGCTCCTCCCGTGAGTTGCACCGACTCCAGACTGGTGTAAATGTCCTTGCCGAGGGTTCCCGAAATCTGTGTCGGGGTGACGGTCACATTACCGCTGGCGGTTTCGATGATTCGGTCGCTGCCGTCGCCGCCATCGAGCGTGTCGTTGCCGAGGCCGCCGGTCAAAGAATCATCGCCCTCATCGCCTGTCAGAGAGTCCTTGTTGTCGGTGCCGATAAGCACATCGTTGCCTGCGCCTCCTGACAGAGTCACCGGACCTGACGTGAAGTCGGAAGCATCGAAGGTGTTGTTGCCAGCACCCCCAGTCAGTTGTGCCGACTCAAATCCGCTGACGACATCGTTGCCGAGACCGGTTAGCGATCCGTCCGTTAATGTGAGCAAAGTCACATCGGCAGTTTCAACGAGTATGTCGTCCCCCCCCGCACCGCCGTTGAGTACGTCATCACCGAGTCCGCCTGTCACGCGATCACCACCGCCAGCCTGACCGTCGAGATTGTCGTTGCCCTCGTCTCCGAGCAGCACGTCAGCACCGCCGCCACCCAACAGTGTGTCATTGCCGTCGCCACCCGCGAGCGTGTCGCGACCGCCAGTCGATGTGAGCGAGTCATCACCTCCGTCCCCCGTCAGCGAATCGTTTCCGCCCGCAGATCGGAGTGTGTCATTCCCTTCACCACCGCCGAGCGTCACTGTTCCGCCAAACGACAACGTGTTGATGTCGTTCGCGTCGACTCCGCCGGTGAGTTGAGCAAACTCAATGCTGGCTAACGAATCTGTTCCCAATCCGATCAGCTTGGAATCGCTCAGGATGAAATCGACATTTCCCGATTCTTGCAGCGTGTCGGTTCCGCCGCCGCCGGTGATCGTGTCGCTCCCTAGGCCCCCTTCGACAATGTCGCTGCCGCGTCCGGCATCGATCTGATCGGCGCCGCTGCCTCCCAGCAAAGTGTCGCTGCCGTCGTTTCCGATCAGCGTCACCGGTCCCGTGAACGCTCGAGCATTCAGCGACATCGCCACATTGCCCGCCGCAAGGTTTGCCGAGGCGATGCCGCTGAGGCTGTCCGTTCCCAAGCTGCTGTTGACCGTATCGGTGGCGACGCCGATCAATTGCGAATCGGAGAGCGTCACGCTGCCGTTCAAATTTGATCCGGCAAGTTGATTCGTCCCCGCGCCGCCGACCAGCGTGTCATTCCCGATATCGACCGCAAACAGATCATCTCCACCACCGCCGACCAGTGAGTCATCGCCGTCTCCGCCACCGAGCGACACCGCACGCGACAACGCCGAAGCATCGATCGTGTCGTCACCGCCGTCACCCAGTAGCGACAGGGACATGCTGTTGCCGATGTTCGAGTCGAATCCCGTGACGGTCAGAGAATCCGTCCCGCCGCCCAGTCCGAGCGCCAGCGAGTTCGTCGGCGTGACAAACGTGATCAGCGCGCCGGTTCCCATCGTCACCTGAGACCGACTGTTCGCGGCGACACCATCGTCAGACAGAATCACGGCGTCGTTGCCGTCTCCGAATTGGAAGCCGCGATCGGCGGCATCAAGATCATCCTCAATGGACTCAGTCGCCGAATACGTGATCAGCGTTGTGCCATTGATTGCCACACTGCCGTCGGTCGTGTTGACCAGCGTGTAAAGGACACTCGCGGGAGCCGAGCCAGTCACGACCAACTGATCGACAGCGCCACTTGGTTGCGAACCGCCATTAAACACAATGCCGCCGGAAGGAATCGGGCTGCCATTCGTGAAGTCCACTGTCAACGTGTCGGCGTCGTCCGAGCCGTTGATGATCAGTGTCGAGACGGCGGCAGCCACTGACAGGGAGGCCACTTGCCCGTTGATCGACACTTCCAGCAAACCGTTGTTGACGCGAACTAGGAACGCGTCGGCATGACCATCGTTTGCGGCAAGATGCGCCGGGTCATCATCGGCGGTCAGCGTCAGCGTGCTGGCCGAGGCGACCACTTCGATCGGGACAACTTGATAGTCGATCGTTGTCGAGCGTGCCGCCGCTGTCGTGCCAGAACCGACTGTGATTCCCGTAGCGAGCGTGATCTTTTCCGTCCCGACGAAGTTGTTCGCGGGAGTCACCACGACGTCACCCGTCCCCTGATTGATCGAGTACGTTAACTTGTTGGCATCGGTCACATAGGGAACGAGCAGGTTGTTTCCGGAAAGCACTGATTGGCCGAGAAAGTTGATGGGATACGCGGCAGGATTCGGATCGGCATCTTGAGCCGTGATCTGAAAACCGATCGGCGTGTCCTTCAATGTGCGGATCAGCGGGATGTCTGACAGGAACGGGTTGCTGTTGACTGTGACAACCTGACCGCTCGAATTTGTGGTCGTATCGGCGGAAACAGTGAGGTGAAACGTCTGCTGGAAGGAATTGCCGTCGGCATCGGTGACTCGCACAGTCACATCCGCGCCACCAGTGGCACCCTCCAGCGCCTTGAGCAGGATCACGCCGTTCTCGGTGTCCTGCACGACATCGACTGACGTCATAGTCACGGCAGTCAGCGGCTTTTCGTCTGTGTCCGTTGGCACGTTGCTGATCGCCTCGCGGACCGCATCCCCTTCCACCAGCACGCCGAAAATCGTGTGTTGAAAGTCTAGTCCGCGCGTTGCCGCTTCGGTGACGAAGAACTGCGAATCGTTCGTGTCATCGAACGACTTGGCCATCGCCAGCAACCCCGGCCGATTGAACTGCAAGCCAGTGTTGAATTGATCATCAAAGGTTCCCAAAGTCGATCCGCCGGTTCCGGTGGCGGTCGGATCACCCGCTTGAATCATGAAGCCGTCGATCACTCGATGGAATGTGACGCCGTCGTAGAAGTCGTCAGTCGCGAGCTCCGAGATGTGTTCGGTCGCTCGCGGTGTGAGGTCATCGAAAGTTTGGAACAACATGTCTCCATAATTTTCGACACTGATTTTCAAACCGCTTTGAGGTTGCCGAACAGTTGCTGTCACGCCGGCACTATTGTTTGAGAGCGTCACCGAATACGTCAGCGGTCCACCATTCGGATCGTAGCCGTCAAGCGACACCAATAGCGGCGAACCGGCTTTCAGCGGTTGGCTGGAAACCGCGGTGAACGACGGATTCACGCCGGTAGGAATTGCGATGCCCGACTGAAGTGAAAGGCTCTCCAGCGTCTGCAATCCGGTCAGCCGCGATTGGTCGGGAAAAACCCAGGTGGGAAACTGAGTGATGTTGTTGTCCGTTGCCGCCTGATTCGGCGTGCCGTCAGGATTTGACACTTCGACAAATGGCAGGAACTGGCCGCCGTCCTCGAAGAGCTGTTTCTGCGCGGTCGCCTCGGCCGACCACGCGGTTCCGTAGAACTTGACTCCCGCCGAGTTCAGCGCTTTCGAGAACGCAACCAGATCCGGTTCGGCGGTCGCGCTGAGCAATTGCCGAGGCTCCAAACGCTCGACACCGCGGGCCACTTCCACCGCGCCGGCCGACACGGGACGGTGCCCGCGCCGTGCCTGTGCTCGACGTCCGCTGCTCTGTTGATTCCGAAAGGCCAAGGGATTCCAACTCGACAACCACGACGTCAATTTCATCTGAGCCATCCTTTGCTCGTACCACAAACATTCATGCGAATGCCGAGCGCGAAACGCGACTCGGACAACAATCTTCGAGAACGCTTTTAGTCGAGAAGCGAAAAGTGCGCGAACCGCACTTTGGCTGTTTTGGCCGAAAAAAGCCGACTTCGTTACGGCTCGCATACGCATCGGCAAATTCTGCCGCATTTCGTAGCGCAGGCGGCTCGCCTGCATTTGCGTCGCGGGCGAATCGGCCGACCCAAAAATTCGGGTTCATGTGAGTGAGCGGCAAGGGGCTAGCCGGCGTCAGCCCCCGGACAAATCGCGAGTGTGGTTCTGGCCCAACGGGCCAAGACTCGGCAGCCCAGGGCAACGCCCTGGGTTTGATGGCGTCGAA
>JAYVSP010000075.1:0-6760 GCA_043775215.1 Planctomyces sp.
AGCATCCGGTTCGGATCGGCGAAAACCGGACGCTAACGCGTTCCGGCTGATGGTGAATCAAACATTGAGAATCGACACGAATCACGCACGGTCATTTAGTCGCCGTTTTCACTCGTTCAAGTAATCGCAGCGGCATGTTCACTTGACATTCCCGATATCGTCGCTCAAACGATGATCCGAATTGTCCAGGTTTTGCAGTTTTCGGAAGACGGCGTTACGGCCAGCAGTCTCGCCGACGCTAGGTAAAGCGAGTAATCTACTCGCCGTGCAATTTCGCGCGGTCCGCTCGGACTGAGGGGTTATCGGTCGCCATTCGCGGGGTCTTCCAAGGTGGCTGATAGAGTTTGCTGGGCGCTGTGCTCGGAACTGATCAGGAGGTCGGGGATGTTGTTGACTCACGTGGAAGGGCTGTCGGCCGGAGCGCTGGCGCACCACATCTTGTTGATTGAAGATGACCCCGCTGCGGCGGAATCGCTGAAGGCGGTGCTGGAACTGCATGGATTTCGTGTGCAAGTCGCGAAGGATGGCGGGCAAGCTCATACCGCGTTCCGCATGCGCCGGCCCGACTTCATCATCAGCGACCTGATTCTGCCGGGAGAGAATGGTTTCGAATTGATCGATCGCATGAAACAATTGGACGAAACGGTGCCGTTGCTGGTGCTGTCGGCCATTTCGCTGGAAGAGTCCAAGACTCTGTCCGAACGAGTGGGAGCGGACGGCTACATGACGAAGCCTGCCGCGCCGGATGCGTTATTGGCAGAGATCAAATCCATCGCCCAGCGAGTTTGGGAGCGAACGCACGGCGTCACACAAAAGGAAGAAAAGCGAATCAGATTCAATTGCCGTTGTGGCAAAAAATTCAAAGTCAGTCCCGTGCATCGCGGCCGGACGCTAACATGCCCGGACTGTGGTGAGCCGCTGATTGTTCCGCGGCATGACTGACCGAATCGTGAGCGAAGGGACCAATGGCGGTTTTGATCATTCTTTCTGGAAAGCATCAAGGCAAACGGCTCACGCTGCCCGACGGGGAGGTTGTGATTGGCCGAGATGAAACCTGCCAGGTGCGTCTGGCGACCAATGAGGTCAGCCGATTTCACTGCCGCCTGCGCTGCGCTGCCGATCAGGTCATGGTCAACGATTTGGAGAGCAGCAATGGGACGTTGATCAATGACCTTCCCATTCACTCTGAAGTGGAATTGAGTCCCGGCGATACTCTGCGAATCGGCCCGATGGTGTTTCAGCTCGTCGGCAAGAAAGGGGAGGCTTCGGCCAGTCCTGCTCCCGGCAAAAAAAGTCCGAGTGACGAGAGCATCATGACTTGGCTGGTGGACGATGAAGTCAGCAAAGGCAAATCCGGCGATACCACGATCATTCCCAAGAGTTCCTTGCCGCCACCTCCCGCTGCCAAGCCGCCACCGCCACCGATTCCTGCGATTTCGCCAGAGACGCCCCTTCCGCCGCACAAGAAAAAGACGATCGGCGAAGAGGGTGAAGACATTATCCAGCGTCATTTTGAGTTGGTTCAAGAAGGCAAGTTGCCCAAGCGAATTCCCGCATTGCAATCACAGCCACAATGACCGACGACCAGAAGGAAGTAGTGCATGCGGATTATTGCGGGACGATTTCGGCGGCGAAAACTGATGGCCAATCCCGGCCTGACGACCCGCCCGATTACGGACTTCGTCAAAGAAACATTGTTCGGCCGATTGGGGGATTGGCTGGAAGGCCAGAAGGTCGCCGACATCTTTTCCGGTACCGGTACGATCGGCTTGGAAGCACTCAGCCGAGGTGCGGCGAGCGTCGTCTTCTTCGAGAAAGACTCGAAGGCGTTTGAACTGCTCAAACGCAACGTCGCCTCATTGGGTGCCGAGTCCGAATGCCTCTGCTGGAAGGCGGATGTCTTTCGCTGTTCGTTTCGTCCGAAAGGTGACGGACCAAGGTTTCTGCCGTTCGACTGGATCTTCTTCGACCCGCCGTTCGCGATGATCGAAGACCTCGCGCCGGGTTCGGAACTCTTCCGCGTCCTGAAGCAGCTTGCGCGTGACGACGTCAGCGCGGCAGATGTGCGGTTGGTCTTGCGGACGCCGACACGAATCGACTTCGTGATGCCGCCGGTCTGGGAACTGGCGCATGACTGGCCGTTCTCGCACATGCATGTGTTCGTGTACCGCAAGAAGATCTCAGTATTGCCGCAGACCGAGACGGCGGTGAGCGAGGATGAGGCGGTGAGCGAGAATGAATCGTTAACCGAGACCTTAGATTGATGCTTGCGCGTCACTTCGGTTCTTTGCGTCCCTTTCGTCCTTTGTGTCGCTTCAAAAGGACAAAAGGGACGCCAAGGACCAAAGGATGTCTCCGTGGAGTATCCAATGAGCGTTTTCGATCGTTTTCGTTTGGATGGCAAACGGCTCTTCATCACGGGCGGCAGTCGCGGTCTCGGTCGCGAGATGTCTCTGGCGATCGCGGATGCGGGGGCCGATGTCGTGCTGGTTGGACGCGATCAAGAAAGTTTGGAACAGACCGCGGGCGACATTCGGCGGCTCGGACGAACGGCCGACTTCTTGTCAGCCGATGTCGGTGAGCCATCCGAGTGTGAGCGGGTCTGCCAACAGGCGCTTGACCAGTTTGGGTCGATCGATATTTTGATCAACAACGTCGGTGGCCGGCGAATCAATGTGCCGGTCGAAGAACAGTCGCTCGAGCAATGGCAGCAGATTCTGGACATCAATCTGACGAGCACGTTTCTCTGTACGAAGCTGATCGGCGGTGCAATGGTGCGGCGTGGACAGGGCGGGCGAGTCATCAACATCGCATCGATTTCCGGAATGGTCGCCAATCGCGGTATCGGCGGCCGAAGTTATGAAACCTCGAAGGCCGCGGTGATGCAGTTCACACGCGCCGTCGCGACCGATTGGGCACCGCACAAAATCACTGTCAACGCCATCTGCCCCGGCGGATTCATGACCGAACCGAACATCCGCTGGGCGGCTCAGAACCCGCTGATCATCGAAACGTTCAAGCAGCAAATCCCAATGGGAGACTTCGGCCAGCCGGAAGACCTCGGTCCGTTGGCGGTGTACCTTGCGAGTGATGCCGCTCGGTATGTGACCGGCGCGGCCATCGTGATCGACGGTGGATACACACTGTGGTGAGGGACGAGAGATAAGAGAGGGCTGTCCGAACAGGAATTGACGATTGGCCATTGATGATTAACGATTGTTGATTGTTGATGGAGATACCTGCTTTCAACTTCAACTTCAACAATCAACAATCCTTGTTCATCAATCGTCAATCCCTGTGGCGAAACAATTCTTGGCCGATATCCTTCTCCGCCTCATTCGACATCTTTTAAACCTCATCATTCCACCAAGGAACGAACATGCGGACGAAGTATCGACGTAGCGTCTTGATGTGTCTTTCGACGTTGTTGCTGCTGGGACTCTCTGGCTGGGCAGCCGGCTGGTTCAAGCCGACGGAGACCGTAATCACCGAGATCGCGCCGGGCGTGTTCTTCCGCAAAATGGAGACCGAACCGCAGTTTCTTGGCAGCAACCAAGGCTGGGTGATTTTCAAGGACTTCGTGCTGGTCATCGAATCGAGCTTTCCCAATCAGGCTGAAAAGGTGATTCAGGAAATTCGCAAGACGACCAACAAGCCAATTCGGTACGTCTTCGACACGCACTATCATGGCGATCATGCCGACGGTAATCCGATTTTCAAAAATATCGGTGCTGCTCCCGTCGCGTCAGAGAACAGTAAGCTGCTGTTTGAAACCAAAGGGCTGGCCGGCTTCGAGAAATCTCAAAAAGAAAAGCCGGAGGAGTACGGTTCGCTGACCTACGCACCGCCGTCACTGTATTTCCCCACGAAACTGGTCATCGACGACGGCACGCAGCGCGTCGAGTTGTGGCATCTCGGCCACGCGCACACGGCCGGTGACGCGGTGGCCTGGCTGCCGCAGCACGGGATTGTTTTCACCGGTGATGCTTGCGTGAACGGCGCGTTCAACTACACCGGCGACTCGAACACCGAAAGCTGGATCGGCGTGCTGACCAAGCTGCAAGACTTGCCCGTAAAAGTCGTCTGCCCCGGACACGGCGAGATGACCGGCAAGGAATTACTCGACACACAGAAGCGGTACTTCGTCGAGCTGCGCGAGTCGATTCAAAAGATGATCGACAACGGCAAGTCGCTGGATGACATCAAAAAGCAACTCGACTTGCCGTTCTACAAGGAATGGACCGGCGTGGACGTGAAGACACGCGTCGAAAACATCGAATTCGTTTACGGCGAATTGACCAAACGCAAAAGCGGATGAAACTAACTTTGGAGTGCGGTGTGTCAGCACCGCTTTGGATTGCGGCGAAGCCGCTTTCTTTGGATCGCCTGACATATCTCGCCGACAAAAAAGCGGCGCCGCCGCAATCCAAAGCGGTGCTGACACACCGCACTCCCAAAATTTCGGGACTCTCCGCATGATTGCTTTTCTGGCTCGTCGACTGTGGACCGCGGTTGCCTTTTGTTTTTTGCCAGCATGTCTTTCAGCCGCCGTAATGCGGATCGAGATCAAGACGCCTGAGCCGTATGCGAACGGTCGCGCGTTTGATGGCATCGGGGTCTACGAACGACTGCGAGGCAAAATCTTCTTCGCGGTCGATCCGAAGCACGCCGCCAATCAAACGGTGATCGACTTGGAGTTGGCTCCCAAGAATGACGCCGGATTGGTCGAGTTCTCGGCGGATGTCGAACTGCTCGCGCCGAAAGATTTGAACAAAGCGAACGGGGCGGTTCTGTATGACGTCAACAATCGCGGAAACAAGCTGGCGCTGGGCTCGTTCAACTCCGGTGCCGATGAATTCCTGATGCGAAAGGGGTACGTCGTCCTCTGGAGCGGATGGATTGCCGAAACACAGCCCGGCGACGGACGGTTGCGGATGCAGGCGCCCGTCGCTGCCGAAAATGGGCAGCCGATCAAGGGCATTGTGCGAACTGAAGTCGTCGTTGATTCGCCGGCAGAACGGCACACGTTGGCTCAGTGGGCCAATCAAGGTTCGTACGCTCCGACGGAGCAGGGCGAGCGTGATGCCGTGTTGACGTGGCGGCAGCGTGAGCAGGATCCGCGCGTCATGATCCCGCGCTCGCAATGGCGATTGGAAAAACGAGACATCGAATCCAACGGTGAGCGCGGACAATTGCCACACATCGATCTGATTGTCGCAGGAGGATTGCAACCGGGGTACATCTACGAGTTGATCTATGAGGCGCGTGGTCCGGTGGTGCAGGGACTCGGATTGGTGGGGATTCGCGATCTGCTGTCGTTCCTGAAGCACGAAGCGTCAGAACAAAACCCGCTGTGGATCGGCAGCTCGAAATCATCGGCGGCGAAGTTCGCATATGGGTTTGGTGTGTCGCAGTCAGGGCGGTGCTTGCGGCAATTTTTGTACGATGGCTTCAATGCGGATGAACAGAATCGGCAAGTTTTCGATGGCCTAATGCCGCATGTCGCAGGAGGCGGCTTGGGGTTCTTCAATCATCGGTTCGCTTCGCCGACGCGGCACAACGGGCAACACGACAATCACCTCTTCCCGGCAGATCAGTTTCCGTTCGCGTATGGCGATGAAGTCGATCCCTTCACCGGCCGCGAGGACGGTATTTTGCATCGTGATCGCGCACGCGGCACCGTGCCGAAAGTGATGCACACGCAAAGCAGCAGTGAGTACTGGCATCGTTCCGGTTCGCTGGTGCATACCGATTCGCGCGGCCAGCGGGACGCGGTCATTCCGCCGGAAGTCCGCGTGTACTGTTTCGGTGGAACGCAGCACGGCGCCGGCAGCGGTGTGCCAGCGTCGGCTCCTGGAAATGGACAGCTCATCGGCAACCCATCCGATTACCGGCCGCTAATCCGCGCACTGTTAACGGCAATGGATGAGTGGGTTCGATCGGGAACAGAACCACCGGACAGTGCCTATCCGCGTATCGCTGACGGCACGTTGGTTGGCTGGCGCGAATCGGAGAGCGGCTGGCACGCATTGCCTGGCGTTCGGTATCCGGGGGTCATTCAGCAGCCAGAGTTTCTCGACCGCGGACCGGACTTTTACCGCTTTCGGCGGACGACGATCGAGCCGCCAATCAGCCGCGGCCATTACGTTGTCAACGTGCCGAAGTGCGGAACTGACAACAATGAACTCGGCACATTGCTGCTGCCATCCGTCGCAGTCCCGATCGGAACGTATACCAGTTGGAATCTGCGTTGCCGGGGCATTGGTGCGGAGAACGAGTTACTCGGACTCAACGGTGGTTTCATTCCGTTTGCGAAGACGAAAGCCGATCGCGAGCGAACCGGCGATCCGCGTCCGGCATTGCTCGAGCGCTACGATCACTTCGACGAGTATGTTCGGCAGTATCGCGCCGCGGCCGAAGCACTGGTCGGGCGACGTTGTCTGCTGGCCGAGGAAGTCGGCCCGCTGACGCAAGCGATTGAACGCCTGCGACCAACGTTTGAATGAGCCATCGCAACTTCTTATGTACATCCTTTGGTCCTTTCTTTTGTCCTTTCGAAGGGACAAAAGGGACGCAGAGGATCGAAGCGACGCGCAAGGATCAACCTAATGCGTCTTCAAGATTACGAATTCGGGTTCATGTGAGTGAGCGGCTAGGCACTAGCCGGCGTCAGCCCCCGGACGAATCGCGAGTGTGGTTCTGGCCCAACGGGCCAAGACTCGGCAGCCCAGGGCAACGCCCTGGGTTTGATGGCGTCGAA
>JAYVSP010000076.1:0-2118 GCA_043775215.1 Planctomyces sp.
ATCCACATCCTCAGTCGCGGCAAGTAGCCGTTCGGATTTCGGGCGTTGTGTTTCTTTCGGATTTGGTTCTTTGGTTTTCGGATTTGCGGCTTCGCCGCGCTAAATCTTGAGAAACGCTGAAGATTCAGGATGGACGAATCCATCCTCATTGTTCACAGTATCTTCGTTCGACGTTAGCCAAAAGCTTCATCCGTTTTTTCTGAAACGGTGCTTTTCATTTCCTGCGGTCGAGGCCCCAATCATGGGGGATATCTTCCTCGGTCTGATTGTTTTGGTGGTGCTCGACACGCTGCTGTTTGTCGGTGGCCGAGCATTGGCTCAACGTGTTTCTCGGCGCTGCGCGAACGGTCTGGCGTTGCTGACGTTCGCCGCTTTGCTTGTCTACACGGGCTGCTTGTGGGATCAAGTTGCGATATTTCGGCTGCTGCCGTTTTCCAACATGATCGTGTTGGGCAACTGGTTTCCACTGGCGGCAGGCTTCTTGGGTGGACTGGCGTCAATGTCGTTGGCTGTGGCCCGGTGGCGTCGGTGGCTGTCGGCGGCTGGCTTGCAAGGCGCGGCAATGATCGCGGTGTTGGCTCCGTTGGCAGGGACAGCACCGAAGTGTGCCAATCAATGGGACAGCACGGGCGTTTGTTTTCAGACAACCGAGCAAACCTGTTCCGCCGCGTCGGCCGCGACGCTCCTGAAGATGCACGGGATCGCCGCGACCGAGCAGGAAATGGCTGAACTGTGTCTGACTCGCCGCGGCACGCATTGGATGGGCCTGTATCGCGGCTTGAAGAAAAAGACAATTGGCACGCCGTGGGACGTCGATGTCTTCGTTTGTTCCGCTACCGAGTTGGAAAAGCTTAACCAGCCGGTGATTCTGAGCGTCGGCTTGTCACATGAGGCGAAGCCCGATCCGGTCACCCAAGCCGAATATGGCTGGACTCCCGGAGTCCGGCACTCGGTCGTGTTGCTGGGATTTCGGAGTGACCAGTTGGTCGAAATCGCCGAACCGACATTCGGCGTCGGCCGCGAGCGCTGGAGCCTCGAAGACCTGCATCAGTTCTTTCTGGGCCAAGGAGTCCGCTTGATCCCGCGCGAACCCCATCACTCTGGCAAATAGCCTTCCACGTACTTCATCAGGTCGAGGCAATTCAATTCGTCCTTGATTCCCTCCAGTGTCGGTTCCACCAGCGTGCGAGCGACTTCTTGCACGATGAGATCGGCGAAGCGCTTGCGGGCACGACTGAGTTGTTTGCGGAACGCTTCCGGATTCAGCGGCTGTTGAGTCAACTTGCTGACTTTTTTGGCCAGTGTCGTCGAGTCGTCTTCGGGGTATTGCGCGGAGGCTCGCAGCACCGTACAAAACAGATTATTGGTCGTCCGCTTTTCGTACTTGTCGAGCGACTTCCAGGCCGCTTTCAAAATGCACTTCCGCCAGTCGCTGGTCCATTCCAACTGCGAGTGCTCCGAGACCGGCATTTGCTCCAATTCTTCGATCGACAGCGGCACTTGATTGCGCCGGCAGAGCCAATGAGTCGCTGCGTTGCGGATGATCGTAATCAAGTAGTAGCGAAACTTTCCTTTGTTCGCGTCGGCACTTAGAAAGCCTTTCTGGACCATCCGCAGCATGAATTCCTGCTCGACCTCTTCCGCATCGTTCGGGTCGCGAACCAGAGTCGCGATGTACTTGCGAATGGCCCGGCCATAACGCTTCACGAACAGCGTCGGATTGTTGATCGCTGTCCAACGCGTTGAGATGCGATTGAGCCAAACTCGCTGGCTGGAGTCGGAGTTCGACTCATCCAGTTGACCACCGCTGATCGGCGGAGTTGAGTCGGCGGAGTTCGAGTCCATAGAAGTCGCCTCGTGACGGAATGCAGATTTGCAGATTCAGCGTACTTACCGTAAGGGCAAGCCGCCAGCTTGCTCGATTCTCGAGAGGCGATCCGAGAAGCCACCGAACTTTGCGCCGAGTCGCGCACGACAGGGAAGCCGACCTCGAACGGTCCTTATTGAAGTTGCGTCCTTAGGATCGGCGCAGAAATAACTGTCGGATCGTGGCTGAGGCGTCTCGCCTCAGCGCTGGGGCGGGACGCCCCAGCCACGACAGTTGTTGATGCGCCGATC
>JAYVSP010000077.1:0-4450 GCA_043775215.1 Planctomyces sp.
CTCGACGCCACCCTACAGTTTTCGCAACACGACAAATTGGCCAGCCCTGGTACTACTAATCGGGTGGAGCGTTACGACTTTCGGACTGGCACTGCGGTCATTGCATCATCTGGCCAGGAGTGCTTCGGATATCGTCGCCGCAATTCGGATCGAATTTGCGGGTAGGCATTCGCCCAGAAGCTCGCGAGATCGTCTGTGATCTGCTGCGGCCGATGGCTGGGAGCGAGCAGGTGCAGCAACACGCGCACGCGGCCTCGCGCGACACGCGGCGTTTCACGCCAGCCGAAGATTTCTTGAATGCGAACGGCCAACACGGGCGGCCGACCAACTTCGTATTGCAACACGATCCGACTGCCGCTCGGAACATGAATCCGTTCGGGCGCCTCCCGCTCGACAGCCTGCCATTGAGTCGCCGTCAATTCCGACTGAACAGCCGCCAGCCACGGAGCCTCTTTCAACTCTGCCAACGATCGCCGTCCCACACACAGCGCGGGCAACAGCGATTGCCACTGAGCCTCGTCAAACGCGGGGAGATTCAATTCCGGCAGCCAGTCGCGCAGGCAACGCACGCGAGTGACAAAGCGGCTCGCCGGCGAATCGTCGGCCGGACGAACGCGTTCCCAATTCCGCAACGCCCCCTCCGCCAGCATGCGCGCGACCGAATCATCCTGAGGCAGCGCGGCCGGAGATTCCTCCAGCACCAAGTCATCCCATCGCACTTGACGCCGTGCCTGAACGCGTTCGGAAGCCTCATCGAAGTAGACTTCGGTCGCGACCGTCACCAACTTGGAAGGTAGCCACTCACGCTCGACCGCCGAGGCAATACGTACAATGGCTTCTCCCGAACTCATCTGTAGCCCGCTCTGGCCCGAAGCGGTTTTTCCGACCGCCACTCCCGCATCGACATCCAAGCACAGAAACAACTCGCTCTGCGTGACGCGACTCTGCGGACTCAATCGCACTCCGCAACCACCGACCATAAGCGCTCGCGGGCTGTTGGACTCGCGCCGCTTTGCCAGACGATCGGGAAACGCCGCAAGCAACGCACGCATCAGCGCCGTGTCCCGTTCTGTCGCCGAGTGGCACTTTGTAGCTGAGTTGATCTGCAACTCGGACCCGGAGTCGCGGAACGACTCCGCCACATTGCCATCACGACGGACCAGCCGGCGCAATTGATCCCGTGTCTGCAACAGATACTGTGCCGCTCCGCGATTGAGCCGGCCAAACGCCGTCGTTTCACGCCCTGTTTGTTCAAACTCTTCCAAGGCTTCGAGTCGTTCCAGCACATCCGATGGACTCGCCGCGCCGGTACGATGACCGGACGACCAACTCTCAAACGGATCGCGCTCCGCGAGCAGTGCCGCAGCTAGCGCCGCGCGATCTGGTTGTCCCAGCCGAGCCCCTTCGATCAACAGCCGTCCCAACCGCGGATGCACCGGCAGCTTCGCCAACGTTTGTCCCAAAGTGGCCACTAGTGGGGCAGGTTTCCAACCTGCCTCGTCATTCAAATGTTGAGGCCGGTTGGAAACCTGCTCCACGATCGCACCGAGTCGTTGCAGCAGCGCTTCAGCCTGCCGAACAGAAGTTTCTCGCGGTGGCTCGAACCACGGAAACGCCAGCACATCACTCTCACCCCACGCGAGCAATTGCAGCACCGGCCCCGCCAAGTCAACGCGTCGAATTTCCGGCTCCGTCTGTTCTGGCCGAGCCCGTTGAGACGCTTCACTCCACAGCCGCACACAGACGCCCGGTTCCTGCCGCCCTGCGCGGCCCGCTCGCTGCTCGGCCGACGCCCGCGAGATCGGTCCCAATTCCAGCCGATCCAAACCACTGTTCGGATCAAACCGCAGTTGCCGCGACAACCCCGAGTCCACAACCGCCGTGACTCCATCCACTGTGACCGACGTCTCGGCCACATTCGTAGCGAGCACCACCTTGCGTTTTGCTTGCCGCGACAGTGCCGCGTCCTGTTGTTCGGGAGGCAGTTCCCCATGCAATGGCATCACGAGCAGATCGTGTTGCCGCGCTAGCGACTCCAACTCGCGAGCCGCCTCGCGAATCTCGCGCTGTCCCGGCAAGAAGACGAGCACGTCGCCGGAGAGGGAGTCGGGAGTCTTTTTCCGAGCAGCCGTTCTCGAACGTTCGATGTCTGTCGGCGTCTCGGCTGCTCGGGAAAAAACTCCCGACCCATTCGCTCGCAGCAGTTGCTCGACCGCGCGAGCGACAGCGACAGCCAACGGCGTGCCTTCGCTGCGAGGCGAGTACGAAATCTCGACCGGAAACAGCCGTCCCTCGCTGACGACGACCGGGCACTCCCCCAAGAATCGCGACACCGCTTCAACACCGAGCGTCGCCGACATCACGACGATCTTCAGATCCGGCCGCACCGTCTGCTGCACGCGGCGAGTCATGCCCAAGGACAAATCGGTGTCGAGGCTCCGTTCATGGAACTCGTCGAACACGACCGCCGCGACGTTTTCCAAAAACGGGTCGTCTTGCAACATCCGCACGAGCGTCCCTTCGGTCACAACCAACACGCGCGTCCGCTCGTTCCACTTCCGATCGAACCGCACCTGATAGCCGACCGCGTCTCCCAGCGAACACTGACGTTCAAATGCCATGCGCCGAGCCGCCGCTCGCGCCGCCACCCGACGTGGCTCCAAGACGATCACGCGCCGCTCGCCCAGCAACCCGGCATCGAGCAACGCCGGCGGCACGCGAGTCGTCTTCCCCGCCCCCGTCGGCGCTCGCAGCACGACCGACGAGTTCCCTCGCAGCGCGGCCACGACCTGCGGCAAGACGTCATCAATCGGCAGCGGTTCTCGCGGCATCCATCGTCCTCACTCTTCCTTTCGCAGAACGGTAGTTTGACGGAGCCATCTGGTCCATCAGATGGGTGGCGTTAACGAGCGTTGAGACTCAGCGGCGGCCGCGCCAGCGACTGGAGATAGATGTCGCGGAACGAGGCGAACTCTCGGTCGCACGCCGTTTGAGCGGAAATCGTCGCGGCTCCGAAGCGGATCGCTTGCTGGATGTTCGCGTCGGCCGCTCCGCCGAGTTGGCGGGTCAGGTCGAGCACTTGTTTCACCTGCGGGTCTTGTTGGATGCGTTGTTCGAGGTCCGGCCGAGCTTGTTTGGCGTTGGCGCGGTCGGTGTGCTGGAACACGATTTCCCATGAGCCTCCCTCGCTGGCGCGTCGGGCTTGTGCGGGTAATGACGTGAGATCGTTCGGCAGTTGCACGACGAATTGCGTTGTCACCGTGACGGCCGAAAGATCGTCGGCTTGCTGCATCCGAGTGACTCGGAAGGCGCGACGTTTTTCAGACTCGGCTGCTTGAATCGCGGGCCTCAATGATTCGGCGAGCGCGGCTTTGTTGTTCTTCGGCGAAGCAGGTTGCGGCGGACGCGGCTCGGCGAACAAGTCGCCGAGTTGCGCTTGCAGTTGCTTGCGCAACAGGCCGACGAGCAGCGGTGCGAAGTCCGCCTGAATGTCTCGACCGGCACGGACCAGTAGGTCGCCCGTCCCCTGAAAGTCGAGTGGCTTCTCCACCGCGTAATCAACAATCGCCAATCGAGCGGCCCATTCGTCCACGGTTTGCTCGCGAGCTGGCAAACGCTCGATCAACCGCAACGGCCACGACACCGGCTCAACTGCGTGGGCCTTCAACTCCCGCTGCAGATCCTCCGCGTCGCGCGTCTCCGGCCGATCAAGTTCTTCATTCCAGGCCCACGCGAGCAGTTGACGCCGCTCGGCCGTTGTCGGCTCCAATCGTTCGATTTCACGCGCACCGAGCAAGAACCACACGAACTGCGGCTCGTAGGTTGCGGCCTGCTTGAGTTCCGCTTGTGCGTCCTCCAATTGTTGCTTCAGGAAGCGTGTGACGGCCACCGGCTGTTCGCGGGCCAACTCCACTTCCAACCGTTTGACGAGTTGCTCCAATCCCGCCGAATGAGCGGTGATCGTGCTGCGTTGCTGATTCTCGAACAACTTGGCGTTCGCTTCTTTCAGCCACTTCGCCGAGACCAACAGCGTGGCCGATTTGTCCTCGCTCGTTGCAAACAGCATCCCGCGCAGCTTCGGACCGCCGCGCATGGCGACTTGATCGACCGGCGACCGGTGCATCACCGCGCCCTGGTTTCGATCGGCCGCCAACGACGGCGAGAAGAACTTCAGGATCATCAGCGACAAAACAATGCCAGTTCGAACGACTTCCGATGTCCAATCATATTGAACTCGCATGTCAAGCTCCCTTCACTCGCTGATACCCACTCTAACCGACGTGCCAGCGAAGGCGAATGCTTCAAGGCTCCTCCTCGAATAAGCCCGATTGAGTGTCCACCCTCGCTTTCGCTTTTTGAAGTTGCGCAGTCTTGTTTTTCGCCCCAAAGGGGTGCAACTCGATAGCCCAGGGCGAAGCCCTGGGTGACGAATAGAACAACAATAAGAAGC
>JAYVSP010000078.1:0-14305 GCA_043775215.1 Planctomyces sp.
GTGGGCCAGGCAAATTTGCCGCACCCCCGGCTCGGAGGGTCAGGCGACAGGGTTTTGCAACTGCCTCTACGAAATTCCGAAGGAAGCTTTCAGACATCCCTCAACGCGCTTCATCAGGGCAGCGGAAAGATGCCCAATCTTGCGATCAATGGAATCCTGCTCCACGGTGAAAATGTTTTCGCAGGAGACCACCGACGCCTGCTTGAGGCCGCAACCAACCGCCTCTGGCGACTGAGGATCGATGAACAGACGAGTCGGTTCATTCAATGGAAGCAACCGGCCAGTAATTTGAACGAGCAGCGTTTTTGTGAGCCGTTGATTGTTACGGTCGCATTGCACAACCAGCGCGGGAAGAAGCTTCGAATCCGGCTGTGAGGCAAATGGAAAGTCGATGGTCACGACGTCTCCCCGAAGGTACTTCATGGCTGATTCCGATACTGCTCGTAAATGTCCATCGCAGGGTCATTCCAGCCATCCGGGCCAGCGACTTTCGCGAATTCCGCCAGCATCGCTTGGGAGTCCCAGTCTTCAACAGCGACTTGAACGAGCTGCTCATAAACGTCAGCTCGGACAAGTATGAACTCAGTCGTGGCTTCAGGAAGACGCAGACGCACCGGCTGTCCAGATTCCATCGTTCGAATCTGTTCTAAAGTCAACGTCATGGTCGGTCTCCTCGCCAAGAATTCGTGATTGCTTGTCAAACCACCGGCAGGATAACTCAACTAGGCGGAGGCGGATACCGAGAGTTTGCGAAACGGGAGTTTGCGAAACGGGATGCGACTCTTTGATTGATCGGGAGCGGTGATTGTCGATGAGATTCATGCCTTCGCGAGCGATGATCTTGGTTGGCACTTGATGGCGGTCTGCGAGCGATGATCTTGGTTCTTGATGGCGGTCTTGGCCTTTCAGCTCTCACGCCACGGCGAATTCAGTCAATCGGCGCCTGGTGGGTGAATGGAATCCCAAGACGATGTCGTCGGCGGGGACTCCTGCTTCGAGGAGTATGGTGGCGAAACCTTCATCGGTCCAATCTTCCTCGATCCAGATTTTTTCGCTGTGAAACCGAACGTGGAGCGTCGTGGCGCGAATGCGATGACCGTTCTTCCAGCCGACACTGACCAGCAGGAATTGATTGGAGGAATCATCGAAGACCGTCGCGGTTTCGACGTCGTCGTGCATTTGCCGCAACATCGGCTCGGCCAATTCGGTCATCAGCGTTTTGACTAGTGAGCGATAATGAGTCAGCTTATCCATATCCATAATGATCTCCTCACATTCGAGATCCTCGACGATGATCGACAGAGACAATCGTTATCCGTCATTGATCACAATCGCAACCAAAGGGATCAACCGTCTGTCGTCCGACAGCGCTGCGACACGACCTGCGCGATGTCCTGCCAAGTGATTGTCGGGCAAGTCGGAAGGGTTGTTGGAAGCGGTGATCGGTCCAGCGCGGACAGCATCCCCGCCTGGTTGGCCGGCCGAACGTGGCGGCTCGACACGTCGCGGGAGTGAAAGGGGAGATCGACTACTTCGGGGCTTCGAGTTTTCTGCAAGGTGCCCTGACCGAGTTGCGCGATTCGGGACATCCGGACATCCGGGGTTGCTGGTGGTTCTGGACGAATTGGAAGCGATTCAGCGCATGCGGAGCGACGTGCGGAGCGACGTGCGGAGCGACGTGCGCGACAAGAGTCTGAACGCACTCCGGCGATTGATCGACGAGAATGACTCGGGGCGATTTCCGGGACTCTCCCTGCTGATCACCGGGACGAGCGTGTTTTTTCGCTGCCGATCTTTGAACGAGATCAGGCGACTGACAACTCGCGGGCGTGAGTGATTTCGCGTTTGTGGACTGGACGGACTTGGTCGGCTTCCAGAGTCACGACGGCTGCGGTCTTGCCTTCGAGCGTTACGAATTCGACTTCGTAGGCTTGGCCGTCTCGATAGACATGGACTACGGCACCGACATCGCCGGCTTCCAACCCTTCGGCCGTCACAGGCGTCTTGAGCACTACTCGGTCATGTTCGCGAATCATGTTTGCCTCTCATTCATCCTGCGGGTAAGCCGTGACCAAGCGGGGTATCGTCTGTCCCGAATCGACAATCCAAACGGTTCGCAGCTTCGGCGTTTTCCCGCCGGGAGCCTCCACAGGACCATCGACAATGTATTTCTGCCCATGAACCGATGCCACCGTTTTGTAAACCTCAACCGCTTCAGCCAGCCGACGAAACGCAATAGCGAGCGTCTGCCAATCGTCCGGTCGGAAACCGTGCGAAAGAAAAAACGACGCCTTTCCCCCATTGTCGGGATGTGCCGGATTGAGCAAATAATCGGTGATCTTCTCTCGATCGACCACCGCATTTTCCCAGTTCGGTAGTTTCATCAGACCACCCTTCGCACAAAATTCGCCAACGCGAGTGTAGCAGTTCCATCGCCATCACTGCAGCGACTCTTTCCTTCAACAGCGATCCTTGTGGCTTGTGTCCTGACCGTGTTGCGCGATTCGGGACGAGCGCGTTTTTTGAAGGTCCGCAAGGCATTCAGTGCCTCGCCGCCTGTTGAAAAAGGGGTCAGTCCGCCGAGTTGGGAACGAGCTCTGTTTTTCTCGGCATGCGGTATTACGCTGCTGGGGACTTCCAACGCTGCTACGGAGATTCGGATGCGAACCCAAACATCTCACAACGCGAGTAGCGAGATCGCGATTTTCGGTCGCTTGTTGCGTGCTGAGCAGGGGGAGTTGTCCGACGAGTTGGCGGAGTATTTGCTGTCGCTTGGTTTTGGCAAAGCGGATCAGGCCCGAATGCTCCGCTTGGCCGATCGCAACCAACGGGGCCGACTCTCGGCCGCCGAGCAATCGGAATTGAACAACTATGTGAAAGCCAGCCATCTCCTGGCGCTCTTGCACTCCAAGGTTCGCCGGTCACGACGTTCAAAAACCAAACTGGCCAGCCGTCGATGAATCGCACCTTGGCTCAACGAGTTCGCCGTCGCGCGCGGGATCGTCGGATAGAACTCCCGCGGCATCTGACAATACTCGCACCGATCCCTTTTCCCATCGACTATATCTTGGCCCGCCAACATGGAGGTGGGCCGCAAGCTTGCTCGGTCACCAACCGCCGCACCGCGTCGGCTTTTCTCACCATCCGACAACGGCAGCGAAGCAATCCGAGGGTCAAGGATCTTCGAGTGGTTCATCAGCCGCTCGATCCGCATTCTCGTTGAATGACTTCTTCCTCGTTTGGCCCGAATTCCCGTGCTACAACAGGACGATTCAACCCGCGGATCAGCATCAGCCAGTGAATCATTCAACCGAGTTGTGGTTTTGCTCATCGGATCAGACCCACAAGTGGAAACAAAGCGATCAGGAAGGAACCGTAAATCGAATGAGTCTTGAAAACGGCAATCAAACTTTCCTTCCCGGCCCCAGCCCCAATACCGTTCGATCAGCCGACGGCAAAGTTCTGACGGCGCCGAAGGATTGGATTCTGCTCCCGCCAGGAGACGCCGCGCTCACTCGTCGTGTGAAGGCTGCGGGCGATCATTGGGTTGTACAGGAAAAGAAGGGACGCAAAATCTTTTCCAAAGGTGTGTGGGCATCGGCGGCCAACATTGATCGCATTCGGGCGGAACTCGATGCCGAGCGATCCACGGAACAGTACGCAAAACGGAAAGAGTCGGCTGCTCAACGACGTGACAAGGTCCAAGCCGAGTATGTCGAGGATTTCTATGGTGCGGTCGTGAGTTTTCTGGCCTTCCATCCCATCCACTCTGATCTTGCCGACCGTCTGGCACGAGCCGTGTCTGATCATGCCACTCCGGTCGGTAGCGGGACGGTGGCGAGAACCAAACGCATTCCGGTCGAGCAGCGGGCCGAAGCCGCCGTCATCGCCTGGATGCGTCATCAAACAACGGCCTACGATTCCATGCAAATCGCACGGATCAAAGGCCAACGTCGGGAGGTGCGACGAATGTTGGCCCAACGATCCAAAGAGTTACTGTCGTGCTATCGCCGTGGAGATTCGCTTGCCGAAGCCTGCCCGCTCAAGAAGGCGTTGGGGGTTTGAGTTGGTTCAAAATCGCCGCCATGCGTTCTCAATGATTTCATCGCGGATGTGGCAGTCGCGAAGTGATGTGATCCACTCGTTCATGGCATTGCATCATGGCTACCCCGGAAACTTCCAAACTGTTCGTGAACCTCGGTGCGTCGCAGACTCGTCGGCGTTTGAAGGGATTTGGTCACGGCGTTCGCAAGGTGGAGACCGCCGGGAACAATCGAGCGGTCATCATCCACACTGCCACGGGACCACATCTTCGACAGCTTGAGGCCAAGTTTGCCGACGTGGGCTTCTTTGAAATCGAGATCGGCATCAGCAAATTCATCGAGCATGTCGAGCCGGTTACCGAAGAACTCGGCCATTCAAACGAAGCACGAAATGCAGAATGACCCGATTTGCTGCGGGGTGAAGACGGCGAGGTTTTTTTCGCGAGCCTCCGCGACGCCGCCTGCTGAAATCGCATAGTTATTTCACAGACAACATCTTCTCAATTGCCGTTTGAATTTCCGTTGGTTCTGCCATGCGGCCTTGTCCGACTTGCCCGCAACTGAGCCAGCCGGTTCCTGGCTCGACGAAGTGAATGCCGTCGGCTCGCAACTGCGCGACGTTGCGTTGCACTGCCGCCTTGGCCCACATCTCGCAATTCATTGCGGGAGCCAGCAAGATCGGCGCTGTCGTCGCCAGCGCCAGCGTCGACAGCAAATCATCCGCCAATCCGTGTGCCAACTTTCCCAGGAAGTCCGCCGATGCCGGCGCCACGACGACGAGATGCGCACGACGAGCGAGTCCAATGTGCTCGCCCAGTTGAAAGCCCTCTTGCGGATGGAACATCTCGCGATGGACGGGGCGGCCGGTGAGAGCCTCGAAAGTCGTCGGACCAATGAACCGCTCGGCGGCAGATGTCATCACGACCGTCACGCCGAAGCCGCCTTGCACCAGCTTGCTACACAAGTCGGCCGCCTTGTAGGCCGCGATCCCGCCGGTCACGCCGAGCACGATTTCGTTCATGAGGAAAACTCGAAATCCGAAATCCGAAACTCGAAACTCGAAAGGGCAACGAGAACGATTGCAGTTCCTTCGAATTTTGGATTTCGAGTTTCGAGATTTACCTTGGTTACGTCAGGCTGTCCAAATCCAGCCCAGCGTCTTTCTTCCTTCGGCCTTCGGTCGGGCCGCCGTCACGAGTGATCGCTACGCTGCCGGAACTATCCAGATAGATTTTATCTCCCAGGATTTCGGCGACGACAATTTCCATCGGGTTCTTCGTCAGCAGTTCGACCAGCGGCCGAGCGCCGCGGTTCAATGCGACCAGCCGCTTTTGAATCAGCGATGATAGTTTGAATCGGCCGCCCACCTTATTTACGATGGCTTCGTCTTTGAAAACTTCAAGCATGCGATTCGTCCTCCAAGCCTTTTAGGATATTTACGATTTCGGTCGTTGCCCGATCCAAGTCGTCATTGATGACCTGATAACGGTAACGATCCGCCATTGCCAATTCACGCCGAGCGGTTTCCAGCCGGCGTTGAATGATCTCTTCCGATTCAGTCCCTCGCTCGCGCAGCCGTTGCTCGAAATCGGCTTCGGACTGCGTGCGGATGAAAATCGTTACAGCCTCTGGGTATTGAGCGACTACGTGCATCGCTCCTTGAACATCGATTTCCAGCATCGCCCAGCCGTGAGCATCGCGGGCTCGCTGAAGTTCCGACTTCAATGTGCCATACCAATTGCCCGAACCATGTACCTCAAAGCATTCGATGAACTCGCCAGCGTCTCGTCGCCGCAGGAATTCCTCACGAGTCAGAAAATAATAGTCGTGTCCGTCCCGTTCTTGATTGCGCGGCGCCCGCGTCGTCGCCGAGATTGCCTTGATCAACTTGACGTCCTGCTGTGCCACCAGCCGATTGACGATCGTCGACTTTCCGGTTCCGCTCGGTCCCGAGAGCACAACAATCCGCAGACCCGTCGCTCCGGAAGATAAACCGGAGCGCGAAGGCTGGCAGACAGTTGATGACGACGAATTCGACTCAGGCACCGAAACTACTCCACGTTTTGCAGGACTTCGCGAATCCGATCGACCGCCGACTTCATCTCGACCACGCACCGCGCGAGCAACACGTTGTTGGCCTTCGAGCCGATCGTATTGACTTCGCGAAACATCTCCTGCGTCAAAAAATCGAGCTTGCGTCCCTGCGACACTTTGTCGTTCAGAAACACCTCGAATTGTTCGAGATGACAGCGCAGCCGAGTGATTTCTTCATTGATATCGCAACGGTCGGCGAACAGGCTGACTTCGCGAATCAGATCGGGCTCGCTAATGACGATGTTCGATCCCTTGACCAACTCGCGTATGCGGTCCAGTAACTTGTCGCGATACGCCCGCACAACTTCTGGAGCTCCGGTCGCAATCTCGATGAGATTTGTGGCGATCACAGCGCTGTTTAAACGCAGGTCGTCTCCCATCGAGCGGCCTTCTCGCTGACGGAATTCGTGCAGCTTAACCAGCGACTGTTCCAGCAATCCTTTGAGAAATGGCCAATCGGTGTCGGCATTAAGTTCTTCGCGGGCATGCTCGGTGATGGCCCCTGGCAGCGTCAGCAGGCTCGACATATTCGGCGGCAACGCGACCGAAAGCTGATGCGAGACTTCCTTCATCTGCCGCCAGTATTCCGCCAGAGCGTCCAAGTTGAGTTGTGAAGCGGCGGTGACACCAATGCGGCTGACATCGAACGCGATCGTCACCGTGCCGCGCGCGACATGCTCGCGCACCACTCGCTCGATTTCGCCTTCCAGCGCCGCGTAGGCGTCGGGAAATCGCGAGTTGATCTTGAGATGCTTGTTGTTGACGGCTCGGACTTCCACGGCCACGTTGAGCCGTTCATTCTGCCCTTTTGAGCTTCCGAAACCTGTCATGCTGAGCAACATAGTTTGAAACCCGAATGTCCAAATCCCAATAACAATGAAATCTCAAATCCAAACAGTTGGGATTACTGCTTGGTCTCTTCGTCCTTCTTCGATTCGTCTGTTTTCGTTTTGCTGTCCTTTTCGGGCGTCTCTTGTCCTTTTGGCTCGGGATTGTCCTGTTTGGGTTTTTCTTCCGGCTTCGCGTCCTTGTCGGACTTCACCGAGTCAGCCTCTTTCTTTGTTTCCTTGCCAGCATCTTCTTTGGCTTCTTTGGCGGAATCTTCCTTTGTGGAGTCGTCCTTTGTGGAGTCGTCCTCCGGTTTCAGAGGTGTCTTCGTGTCCGACTCCTTGTCGGTCGCGTCCTTGGAGTCTTTCTTCGAGCCCTTGGTTTCGCCGAACCTCTTCGCGTCGCGATCATCGGCGTCTTTGGCTTTGCTCTGAATTGAGACAGGCTCATCCCCGCGGAACAACACTGTGCTGGAGCGCAACACTTGTCCGCTGATGCCGGCAAGTACCACCCACACCGCGGCGATGCCGATGGTGATGCGAGTAAACGTGTCGCCGGCTTTGGTGCCGAAGGCACTTTGGCCACCGAGCCCACTCAGCGCGCCGACCAATCCGCCGCCACGTCCGCGTTGCAGCAAAATAACCAGGATCAGCAGCACGCTGACAAACATCCCCAAGATCGTCAGAAAATAGTCCATCAGAACTCCTCAGTCGTTTATTGATCTTCAGATTGATATTCGAGCGGGACGCATTGAATCGCTTCAGTTCCTGTCATCTGTCCGAGGCACAAAAGCGACCGAAAGGACTTAAGTGCTGCGCGAATATCAATCTGAAGGTCAATAATCGACTTAGCCTTTGTGATTCTGCGCCAGAATTCCCGCCTCAATAATGGCGCTCAACGAGTCGGCCTTCAGGCTCGCACCGCCCACCAATGCGCCGTCGACATCGGGTTGCGACAACAATTCCAAGGCATTGTCGGCCTTCACGCTACCACCATACAGAATGCGCGTGGCCGCAGACACTGCTTCACCGAACCGCACTTTCAGTTGGCCACGCAGGAATGCGTGAGTCTGTTGAGCCTGTTCGGTCGACGCCGTGACTCCCGTGCCGATCGCCCAGACCGGTTCGTAGGCAATGACCACGTTCGCCATTTGCTCGGCCGATACCTGTGCCAGACCGGCCATTTGTTTCTCAAGGACCGCTTCCGTCTGATTGGCTTGCCGCTCGGCCAGCAGTTCGCCGACGCACAAGACAACTTTCAGGCCATGCTTGAGCCCGGAAGCAACTTTCTTGGCGAGCAGTTCGTCTTGCTCACCAAAGAATTGACGCCGCTCGCTGTGTCCGACCAAGACCCAACCGCATCCAACGTCGACAAGCATGTCGCCAGAAACCTCGCCCGTGAACGCTCCCTGCGGCGCGAAGTACAAGTTCTGCGCGCCGAGTTGCACGGCCGATTCTCGGATCGCCGCTGCGACGCCGCTCAGATAGGGAAACGCCGGACACACCAGAATCTCCACCGCCGATGTCGGATATTTCGCCGCCAATGCCTGACTCAGCGAAGTCCCTGTTGCAGCCAGCAAGTTCATCTTCCAATTGCCCGCGACCAAAATCTGCCGCATAAGAAACAACCCCTCTAAAACCCTGACACAATGAATGCCGTCGATGACATGGTTCTGTAGTCCGAGACCTTGTGGTTCGGATGATCCACAGGAATCCTCAAGCTTCCGAGCCACAAGGGCTCGGACCACAGATACTCCGGCAGTCGCGCAGAGCGAATGATGACCGCCAACGGAACTTAGTTCAACGGTTCGCTACGAGGATATGATCCCAGCACTTCCAGCCGAACTGCCATTCGTTCGAGATCGCTGAGCGTCCGCTTGATCCGGGGCTCGTGAGCATGGCCCTCGAAATCCAGGAAAAACAAATACCCTGTCTCTGGCCCTCGTAGCGGGAACGACTCGATCCACGTCAAATTGATCTTGTTCCGTTTGAACGCCGATAGCGCATCGGCCAGTGCTCCCGGCTTGTGCGGAATCTGGAGTAGTAAGGCCGTGCGGTCCTTGCTCGTTGGTTTGGTTTCGTCATCGCCGATGATGGCGAACCGCGTGACATTGTTCTTATTGTCCTGGATCGACTCGGCCACGGCGTTCAGGTCGTATTCGACCGCCGCTCGCATGCTGGCGACTGCCCCCGCACCCGGTTTGTCACGAGCCAATTGCGCCGCCGTCGAAGTGCTGGTGACTTCCAGCAACCGAGCTTGCGGCATGTTCTTGCTGAGCCACTCGCGGCATTGCGACAGCGCCTGCGGCTTGCTGTAAATTTCGGTAATTTCACCGCGTGGACAACGCGCCAGAAGATTGTGGTGAATCGCGATCTGAACCTCACCGCAAATCCGCAGCGGCAAGCGTGTGAACATGTCGAGCGTATCGACGATTCGCCCGTCGGTGCTGTTCTCAATTGGCACGATGCCATATTCGGCGTGTCCGCGATTCACTTCTTCGAAGACCGCAGCGATCGTGCTAACGGGAACCAGATCGGCCGACTCGCCAAAGCGTTCCAGAGCGGCGATGTGCGTATAACTGTAGGCCGGCCCAAGGTAGGCCACGCGAGTAATCCGCACTTCGCGCCGTGCCGCACTGATGATGTGCCGGAAAACTCCGCGCACTGCACTTGCGGGAAGCGGCCCAGGGTTGGACGCTTCCAACGCTTCCAGCAGAGTGTCATCCGCCAGCGGACTGAAGAGGGCTCGCTTCAGGTCTGGTTCAGCCTGAATGAGTTCTGTGGTGAGTTTCGCTCGGCGATTGATAGACGCCAGAATCTCACGGTCGAGCTTGCGGAGTTCCGCATCGAACGCCGCAGGAGACTTCTTGGCCGGTTTCGAGGTTTTCGCCGGAGACGCCGCCGGTTTCCGAGTTTTATTCGGAAGTGGTTTCTTCGCCATGAGTTCCTTTCGCTATCGCAGGGCCTGCTCGACGTCGCTCGGCTCTGTCGTGCGGGCCAAGTTTGTATTGAGCCAGAACTTAGGTGTCAAGGAGCCGACATGGGGTCGATCCGGATGCACTCACTCTCGCCGAGAGCCGGACGCGGCAAGAAACTCTGCCAGTTTGACACCGCCCCTATTGGTCAAACCGACCGACACCGACGCCAAATTGGCACCCAACCGAAAACGCACGCCAAAACTGACTCGTAACTTACGGCCAATTCGGGCGTTACGGTCGAACCAAAACATCCGAATGGCTGGCACACGCCTTGCTTTCCGGGCGAGACTAACCCGCCGCGTCAGCCAGGGCGAACGCTTCACGGCCTTCCGCCCTCGCTGGAAGTTCGGGTTCGCGTGACTTTGAGACTACGAAATGAGCTGCCAATCCTTCACAACCCGATAAGCAACCAACTCACGAGGAGCTTTGCGATGGCCGTCGCTGAAAAAATCATTGGGATCGATCTGGGAACCACAAACTCGGTTGTATCTATTATGGAAGGGGGCGAGGTCAAGGTCATCGCCAACCTGGAAGGCAACCGGCTGACCCCCAGTATTGTGGCATTTACGGACAAGGGCGACACATTGGTGGGCGATCCCGCTCGCCGGCAAGCGGTGACGAACTCCAAGAACACGGTCTATTCGATCAAGCGGTTCATGGGCCGACGGCACAACGAGGTCGCCTCCGAAGAAAAACTCGTGCCGTACAAAGTCGTTGGCGGACCGAATGATTATGTGAAGGTCGAGGCGGGCGGGAAGACGTACACGCCACCGGAGATTTCGGCGATGGTGCTCCGCAAATTGAAGGAGGCCGCCGAGAGTTACCTGGGCCACAAGGTCAACAAGGCTGTCATCACCGTTCCCGCATACTTCAATGACGCACAACGGCAAGCGACTAAAGACGCTGGGCAGATCGCCGGCCTGGAGGTCTCGCGCATCATCAATGAACCGACAGCAGCCGCGCTCGCCTATGGTCTGGAGAAAAAGAAGGACGAGAAAATTTGTGTGTTCGACCTCGGTGGCGGCACGTTCGACGTGTCGATCTTGGAAGTCAGCAACGAACTCGTCGAGGTGCTCAGCACTCACGGCGACACGCATCTGGGTGGCGACGACTTCGATGAGGTGCTGATCCATCACATCGCCAGTCAGTTCCAAAAGGAAAATGGCATCGACTTGCGCAAAGATCCGATGGCCTTACAGCGTCTGCGCGAAGCGGCCGAAAAGGCGAAGAAGGAACTTTCGTCGCTGCAAAACTCGGAGATCAACCTGCCATTTATCACGGCTGACGCGAGCGGGGCCAAGCACCTGCAAATGACGATCACGCGGTCGGAATTCGAGAAGATGGTTGACCATCTCATCGAGCGCTGCCGCAACCCAGTCGAGAGCGCTCTGAAGGATGCGAAGCTGAAGCCGTCGGATATCGACGAGGTCGTATTGGTTGGCGGATCGACCCGCGTGCCGAAGGTACAAGACTTCGTCAAAAAGATCTTCCAAGGCAAGGAGCCCCACAAAGGTGTGAATCCGGACGAGGTCGTTTCGATTGGAGCCGCGATTCAAGGTGGCATCATCACCGGCGAAGTGACCGACGTTGTGCTGATGGACGTCACGCCGCTGTCGCTCGGCATCGAGACCGAAGGGGGCGTATTGACTCACTTGGTCGAACGCAACACCACGATCCCGACGACGAAGAAGGAAACGTTCTCGACGGCCGCCGACAATCAGCGAGCGGTCACGGTCAGCGTTTATCAGGGCGAGCGGCCGATGGCTCGCGACAACCGGTTGCTCGGCCAATTCAATCTGGAAGACATCCCGTCCGCGCCGCGCGGAGTTCCCAAGATCGAGGTGGCGTTCGACATTGATGTGAACGGTATCTTAAAGGTGTCGGCGAAAGATCTCGGCACCGGCAAGGAGCAATCGGTTCGCATTGAGAACACTGGCGGCCTGTCGAAAGAAGAGATCGAAAAGATGAAGCGCGACGCCGAGGCGCACGCAGATGAGGACAAGAAGCGGAAAGGGCTGGCCGAGGCGAAGAACAAAGGTTCGACGATGGCCTACGAGGCGGAGAAGCAACTCAAGCAGCAGGGCGACAAGCTCGATGCCGCCTCGAAGGGAGCGATCGAATCCAACGTCAGCAAATTGAATGAAGCGTTGAAGACCGATGATGTCGATCAGATCAACAGCGCGATCGCCGCTCTCGAGCAGACTCTGCACGCGATGGCCGAGCATCTGTACAAGAGCGCTGGCCCGCAACCCGGTGCCGAAGCAGAAGCAGGATCAGCCGGCGCCGGCGCCGGCCCGAAGTCTGGTGGTGACGACGTTATTGATGCGGAGTTCGAAAAGAAATAAATTCGTCAGTTCATGGTCAAACGGAAACAGTTCCAAAGCCATCGAAAACTATCGCCACTGTAATCGCTGGCGAGTCGACTCTCGTGTGTGCAACTGTTGCCGCCAAATCTTCCATAACCGCTCCGCATTTGAGAAACCGTGCGAACCCAATAGTTCCGCGAACCACGCCTCCGCGATTTGAATTGACACGACGCTGTGACATGCGACCACACTGCGGCAAAAATAGCCTGCCTGTGCGGCAAAGGCGTCGGGACTGGGGCGATCAAAGAACCCGGCAAATTCCAAATCAAAAACGACATCTTCTACTGCCGGATCGGGCGAAACGAGAATCGCATTCGGCCCAAAATCGATATGCACGCAGCCTGCTTCGTAAAGGCGATTCAGCACCTGCCCCGTCCGACGCATTAAATCCCACTGCCGTGATTCATTGGGAGCTGCCACCAATTCCTCAAGCATCCGATTCCAGGGAACAAATTGTTGGCAAATCACGAATCGGCGAGGACAAAACCAGGGACCAAATAAGCCGCAGGCATACATCCGAGGAACCGGCAATCCCCGTCGTTCCGCGCAGGCCAAGTTGATGGCTTCGCCATCCAATCGTCGGCGATATTGCAATCGAAAACGGCGGGCAAGATTACTCGTCACTTTGACAATAAATTCGGGGACGTCTGACGAACCGTCATGCCATGTGAAAACCAGTTTCTTCGAGTCATTCTTAAAGAGTGATTGCGGTTGGGGAACCCGGCGCCGCTCGGCAAAATCCTCCAGGTCGCCGACACGATTCAACCATTCAGTTCCACGGCAGCGCCACTGTCCCTGCTGCCGTATGCTCAAAGAAAGGGCCGCATGCAGCAGAGACTCGGATGGTTGAATCTGCAGCGGGTCAGTGTGACGGCGGTTCTGTTCACGGATGGCGTAGCCAATGTCCGGGACTTTAAGTTGCAGCCTCGCGGTCGAGCGAACAGAGTCCAATGTGGCAACTGACATGATCGGTTTTCATCCTTTCGTGATCATGACCGACATGGAAGTGCTCTTCAGCGATGAACAGTGATCTTCTCTAGGCGGCACGCAACCGAAAAATGGGACGATCCTGATCGGTGCCCAAGTACTCAACCTTCTTCAGACCACTGTGCTGGGAAATGAATTGAACGAACTCGTCGGCGGGATAATTTCGATACGCTGTAAGCATCTGTTCTTCAGTGGTTCGATGAGCCTGAAAGATCAATTCGCGCGTTCGCATTCGGCTGAGCATGGCTTCCAACTGGCGGTATCGTTCGGGTGTCTTGAGGAAGTGATGAAAAATATTCAACGCGAGCACGACCTCATACGACTCTGTGAAGGGATAGTCCAAAACGGAGTCGAAGATTACCTGAAAGCGGCGGTTTTCGGCCTGTCTCAGCATCTCCGTAAAGTAAGCAATGCGCAGGGAGTGTTCGATCGCAACGCATTCGTACCCCATTTCCTCCGCACGGTGACAGAAGTAGCCTAGATTGCTCCCGATATCCATGAGCCGGCCACCATCCGAATTACTGAGGCACTGCTGAATGATTTGAAAGCGATTGGCGCTCCATGCTGAAGGGAGATGCTCCAAATCGATGTGCGTGCAGGGTTGGTAGGCCGTCCCGCCGCGCTGGCTCTTCGCGAAGCAAAGGAACTGCTTGCAGGCGTCGACCCACTGAGGGTGTCGAACCATCACGCGTGCGCGAATTTGTGGGATGCCGAGACTGCGTGCCTTCGTCACAGTCGCCCCGTTCGTCAAAGCACTGAGCGTGCCATGCCGTCCAATCGCCAGCGAGACTTCAGGCCAATCATTTTGAGGTGTCAACTTCTCTGTCGAATCGGTCCCAATCAAACTTGGTTCCGCGACGGTCGGCAGTGGCTGAACTCTCAGATCCCAATTTCCGCCGATGATCACCGGCGAGTCCACATCGGGCAGCACCACGCTGGCGTCGTGCAGAATCTTCGATGGCGACACCAGTACGGATCGCGAGTCAGTCACGGGTTCGACCATTTGCTGT
>JAYVSP010000079.1:0-7159 GCA_043775215.1 Planctomyces sp.
ACTCATTTCAGATTTTGTGTTTCGGATTTCCTTTGGATTTGGTTCTTCGGATTTAGGATTTTGTGTCAGGAATACAACGTCTTCGGCCTTAATGATGTAGAGTGGGCGTTTCGCCTAATCGTGTTTCCCGCTCAAATCACAGGCGAGCCGCCTGTTCCACGGTTTTCGTTCTTTCATTTGAGGTCAGCGATGTCCCAGACTCTTGAGCAAATTGAACCGGCTGTCGTCGCCAAGCCAATCCCTGTCGCTCGTCCGGCTTCCATTGACCCGGGTTTTGATGAGTTCGCGTACAAGCCGCTGCCGCCCTTGGCCGTCGTTTCGTTGTTGCTCGGCATTTGCTCTTTGTCGGGGTTGCTCAGCCCGTTGGGGTTGCTGTTTGCCGTCTGTGGAGTGGCCTTGGGTGTTGTCGCTCTGCGACAGATCCGAAAAGCGGACGGGGGGCTCAGTGGAGGAATATTGGCTCAGGCCGGAGTATCACTTTCGGCCTTGCTGTTGGTCGGCGGTGCCGCGTTACATGTCTACTGGTATCAGACCGAGGTTCCAGACGGGTTTCAGCGAGTCAACTTTTCGATGGACATCTCTAAAAAGCCCTTTGTCTTAGAAGACAACCAGCCCAAGGCACATCCGGACGTCGCCAATCTCGACGGCAAAGAGCTGTTTGTGAAAGGCTTTATGTACCCGGAAGGACAACAAGAAGGACTGTCGACGTTCATTCTGTGTCGCGACAACGGACAATGCTGTTTCGGCGGGCAGCCCAAGTTGACCGATATGATCAAAGTAAAAATGGCGAAAGGACTGGCCGCTCGGTACAGCGATGGGATGGTGGCGGTCGCGGGAGTTTTCCGGTTACGAGATCTGCGAAGAGCCGGCAATATGGAGCCGGCCTATGAACTCGAAGCCACACACTTTGGACCGGCGAAAACTTGGTACTGACCTCCAAATGTTTACCAACGGCGTGGGCGCGACGGTGTGGTTCGCGCGCACGTCGATGGCGTGGCGGTTAAACGGAAACGCACGGAGCGCGATGATGCGATTTGGATCGAAGGAACTGTTGACGGCGATCGCGCTGGGACTCTCGCTCACGGCCGGATGTGGACATTCCGAAGGTCGGGCGTCGAATCCTGCGACCGTCACGCTCGGCAACGAAAGTTCGAACAGTGTCGCGGACAAGCCTGCCAGTGGCATTGATACGGCGGTGGTTCCCGCATCCGCGAGTGATCCGAATGTCGCGAATTCACCCGTTACGAGCGACAAGCCGGCCGACTCCAGCAACTCAAACGGCGCGAATGGTGCGAGCGAGGACGAAACTCGGACGTTCAAAGTCGAAGGGCCGGAGGACGCGATTCGAGTCAGCTTCGATGACTTTGATTTGCTGAAGGTAATGAACCTCGATCCGGTGCCGGCAGACGCTCCGCACAAGCTACCCAAGTGGCTGAAGGCACTCGACGGCAAACGCATTCGAGTCCGCGGCTTCATGTATCCGCCGTTTCAGGACACCGGCATTCGCGGATTCGTGCTGGCTCGCGACAACCAGATTTGCTGTTTCGGCCGCACGCCCAAAGAATACGATCTGGTGGACACCTTTCTGCGCAAAGGGGTCACGACCGATTACATTCAGAGTCGCCCATTCGACGTCGTGGGCATCTTTCGCATCAAGTCGGAGATCGAGAAGTTCACCGCGATGTACGAACTGGAAGACGCCATTGTCATCGAGAAATAGATCGCAATTTGTTGTAGCCGAACTCGTGAGAGTTCGGGCCAATTTGTTGTTCGGGCCTGAAGTCTCACGACTTCAGCTACTCCTGAATTCAATCTGGAAAGACCACTCCGAAAAGGATCCCCGGCCATGAAAGCCTCTCGCCTGCTCGTCTTCGCCACGGCGCTGACCCTCCTTGCGTCGCAGCCAGTTCTCGCCGAACGGCATACCAAGACGATCGTCCGCTGCTGCCCGTTCTGTTCGGCCCCGTCGCTGACGCTCAGCGAGCAACTGACTCAGGCGGATGCCACCGTGCTGGTCCAGTGGGTCGAGGGAGAACCCGCCAAAGAGAAGTCGGCCGGCAGCACGACGTACTCGATCATCGAGATCGCGCGCGGACCAACGGACAAACTCGCGAAGGGCCAGAAGATTAAAGTTCCCCGCTTTCGAGCCGGTCTGAAAGGTGATTTGTTTTTGCTCTTCGGCACGAAGGACAAAGAGATCGACTGGAGCAGTCCGCTGGAGGTCACCGAGATGACCTATCAATACATCGTGCAAGCCCCCTCGCCCGAATCGCCGACCGGCAAACGGCTGGAGTACTTCCTGAAGTTCTTGGAGTTCTCCGACCAATTGGTGTCGAACGACGCTTATGGCGAGTTCGCGAACGCTCCGTATGACGACATCGTTAAGGTCAAGGACAAGATGGACCGCGAGAAGATTCGCAAATGGGTCTCCAACAAAGAGACCTCTCCGACGCGGTTGGGTCTGTACGGATTGCTGCTCGGCCTGTGCGGCAACGACGACGACGCACAGTTGATGCGGGCGAAGATCGACGAGCAGACTCAAGATTTTCGTCTGGGCATCGACGGCCTGATCTCGGGCTATCTGCTGCTGACCGGCGACAAGGGACTGGACGCGGTCGATCAAGGCAAACTGAAAGACAAAAAGGCTCCATTCAGCGAAACCTACGCCGCCATGCAAGCGTTGCGATTCATGTGGACCTACGGCAACGGCCGCATCCCCAAGGAGCGTCTGCGACAGTCCATGCGAGAGCTGCTCGACCGCCCGGAGCTGGCGGACCTCGTCGTTGCCGACCTCGCGCGCTGGGAAGACTGGTCGATCCAAGACCGTCTGATGAAGCTCTACGGCGAAGGAGAATACAACATCCCGTCGATCAAGCGTGCGATCGTCCGCTACCTGCTGACTGCAGCGCGGGTTGCTCCGCCGAAAGACGAAGTGAAGACGGACTCGAAGACCGTCACGTCCGTCGCCGCCACCAAGCCGGCGGAACTTCCTGAGTCCGTAGTGCAGGCCCGCGCGAACCTCGAAAAACTCCGCGAGCAAGACCCGAAAACCGTCAAGGAAGCCGAACGGTTCTTCTTCCTGCAGTAACGACTACTAACCCGACGCGCAAGCGAGGCCTAGACGTGACGAGGGCCTCGCTTGCGCGTCGGGTTGGTGTGAATACCCCATTCTCGCCAACAGCGGATTCAAGCAAGTCAAAATCCTTCGATCATGCCAACTCAAACGCTTTCACCTTCCGTGGCACTGCTGACAGCGGACGAATTCGCCGAGTTCGTGCTCCGTCGCGAGAACGATGATCGTAATTTTGAACTCGATCGCGGAAGAGTCGTCGAGTTGCCCCTTTCCACTGCTCGTCACGGTGTCGTATGTGGGAAGGTGACCGGTTTTCTCGTGAGTTTCGTCGTTGACCGTGATCGCGGCACCGTCCTTTGTAATGATGCTGGACTCTGGGTCGAACATGGCCCAGACACCGTGTTCGGTCCTGATGTGTTTTTGTACGACGAAACCATCGCTTACGATGACCTGGCTGAGAAATGGGAAGAACGAGTGCCGACACTCGTCGTCGAAGTTTTGTCGCCGAATGACCGGCCCGCGAAAGTTAGACGCCGAATTGCGCGATTCTTGGCGATGGGCGTGAAACTCGTTTGGGTGCTCGACCCCGTCCGCAAAACGCTGACAGTTCATCGGGCGAATTGCGAACCCTCGATCCTCGGATTCGACGATACAGTGACGGGATTGGAGTTCCTGCCGGATCTGCGTCTGAACGTTTCCGCCTTCTTTACCACTCCGTGATGCGGCGTACCTCTGGGAGACTTCATGTTCGACCTTTCCGCGATTCAGCAAGCTTTGCGGCAATTCAAATTCGACGGCTGGCTGCTCTATGACTTTCGAGGCAGCAACGTTCTCGCTCGGCGAGTGCTTGGCATGGGGGAAATGCCGGTGACCTCGCGACGGTTTTTCTATGTCATCCCCGCGAACGGTCCACCGCGGAAATTGGTGCATCGCATCGAGACGGGAGCACTCGATCATCTGCCGGGCGAGAAGACGGTCTATCTGAAGTGGCAGGAGTTGGAGGCGGGCGTTTCGAGTCTCGTCCGCGGCCGGCCGAAGGTTGCGATGGAGTATTCTCCGCGCAACGGCAACCCCTACGTCTCTCGCGTCGATGCGGGGACGGTCGAGTTGGTGAAGTCATTTGGCGTGACGGTCGCATCGTCCGGCGATCTGATTCAGCTCTTCGAGGCCGCGTGGGACGACGACCAGATTCGCATGCACTTCGAGGCAGAGAAGGTCACGGACAGTGCGTACGGCGTCGCGTGGAAGTTCATCGCCGATGAAGTCCGGTCGCGCGGCGAGACGACTGAACTGGCCGTGCGACAGATGATCATGGACCACTTCGCTCGGCACGGCGTGACGACCTATCACCCACCGATCGTCGGCATTGGCCCGAACTCCGGCGATCCGCACTACGAAACCGGAACCGGCGCGAACACGACGATCCGGCTCGGCGATTTCGTACTCATTGACCTGTGGGGCAAGCTCGATCAGCCGCGCGCAGTCTACAGCGACCTGACGCGTACCGGCTTCGTGGGCGAGACCGTTCCGGCACGCATCGCGGAAGTCTTCGCAGTCGTGGCGAAAGCACGTGACGCGGCGATCACCTGCGTGAAATCGGCCTTTGCCGCTCAGCGACCGTTGCGCGGTTGGGAGGTTGATCAAGCCTGTCGCGACGTGATCGTGGCGGCTGGCTTCGGCGAGTTTTTCGTGCATCGCACGGGGCACAGCATCGGTCAAGAAGTCCACGGCAACGGTGCCAACATGGACAACCTGGAAACTCACGAAGAGCGGTTGGTCCTGCCGCGCACCTGCTTCTCAGTCGAGCCGGGGATCTACTTGCCAGAGTTCGGCGTGCGGAGCGAAATCAACGTGCTGGTCGGCGCCACCGGCGAAGTGCATGTCACCGGCGGCGCACTTCAAACCGAAGTGGTGCCGATTTTGGCTCGGAGCTGAGCCGATGCGCGAAGGTTTTCAGACGCACAAGAAGAAGGTAAAAAATGATTGGGTAAAAAATGAACAAAGTGGAACAGTTATGAAGAGTCTCTGAGGTCGCTGGCGTTCGTGTTGTTCCATTTTTTACCCAACAATCTTTTACCTTTCGTGTTTTTGTGTTTCTTGAATTCGCTCACTTGGGGTGAGTTCTTGCGATCCTTTGCGTTGTCGTTCTCGGCCGCGTACTTTGATCGGCCGTCAACGCGTTGCGGCATTCCATTCCTCCAACATTCTGGTGACATCCATGAACACGTTCTCGCTGGCTCGTCTGTGTGTCGGAATTTTGTTCGCCCTGTGGGCCGTTGAGATGACGTGTACGTTCGCCGACGAAAGGGCAACTCCGTCCAAATCGTTCATCAATGGCGAGGGGCCCGGCTGGCGAGCACTTGGCGAGCAGGACTTCGTCAACGTTAACTGCGACCCCGAGACTTGGACGTGGAAGGATGGACTCGCTCAATGCACGGGCAAGCCGGTCGGCGTGATTCGCACAAAGAAGGAATTCACAAACCTGGAACTCGTCGCTGAATGGCGGCATTTGAAGGAGGCGGGAAACTCCGGCATCTTTCTGTGGGCGACCGAAGAGGGGATGAAGGATCTGAAGCCGAACGCTCTGCCAAAGGTTGGCATCGAAGTGCAGGTATTGGATCTCGGCTACGAATCCAACTGGGAGAAATCGAAGGGGAAACCGTCCGAGTGGTTCACCAGCCACGGTGACGTGTTTCCCGTCGGCGGATCGAAGATGAAGGCGATCACTCCGCAGATCACCTACACGCGCGACGATGGCTCGACCTACGTGGTTGGCAAGCCGGACAGCAGCCGCAGTTTCCCCACGAAGCGCGTGACCAAGGGAGTCGGCGAATGGAATCACTACTACGTCCGTGCGGTCAACGGCGAAGTCGAGCTGCGGGTCAACGGCGAGAAGGTCAACGGCGGCACGGACTGCGAACCTCACAAGGGCTTCCTGTGCCTCGAATCGGAAGGCTCCCCCGTCGAGTTCAAGAACCTGCGCATCCGCGAACTGCCGTAATAGACATGGGGTCGACTTGTAGAACGAAATTCATTCCGTTCGAGTTACGAACGGAATGAATTCCGTTCTACGGGGCATAGGCGATGTTCACCGTCGTTGCGAAAGTCGTCGGCACTTGCCTTCAGATCACTTGCACCGGCTTCTACGGGGTGGGTTCTGAGGGTACCTCTACTGGTCGTCTTGTCCGAGACACGATCAAGCGCTTCATGGACTGTGACACCGACCGGCCATCCGAAATTGTCATCGACTTCACGAGCGTCGACTACATTTGGGGCGACGGTCCGGGGTGGTCGGTGATGCCGTGGGCGCGGCAACTCAGCGTCACCTACCTCGTGAGCGATCGGAACGAGGAGGCGCTTCGGGAACTATTCTCCAGCACGCGACTCGATAAGTTCCTCAAGATCACGATCACCCAGGTTAAGGACGCCTAACTGTGGCGCTGCTCATGAAAACGAAGTTGGTCGAGGGGATCAAGCGAACGTCTCCAAACTCGCGACGCACTTGGTGAAAGATGCTGGCACATTCGAACCAGCCAATCCCGATTCACCCGAAAACGTGAACATTCCCGCCAGCCCAGTGGTCGGCACAACGGAAAAGCCTGCGAAGAATTGAGGAAAAACTACCCTCGTAGAATGGTTTTCCAAACCGTTCGCCCGGATGAAAATCCAGGCTACGATTCCTTTCCACGGTCCAGCGATCAAACAAGTCGAATATGAACTCCACGCAATATCATTCGATCGGTACGATGCAGTCACGGCCCATTTGAAAACGCTTGGATCAATCCCATGAACGCTCAAGAATTTGATGCCTTGCTCTCGCAGTTCAAACGACGGACGCCATTTGAACCGTTTGAGGTCGAATTACTCGACGGCCGAGTGATCGAGATCGCGCGGCCAACGCTGGTCTTTGACGGCAGTGGCGCGGGTTATCTCTCACCGACAGATGAACTGATCGACTTCAAGAGCGCTGAAGTACGCTCGATCCATCCGACGACTCAAGAGGTAGTGCGATGACCGCCACGGCCTTGGATCGTGCTCTGCAAGTCTTCGCCCGCCGCCAACCTTTTCGAGAATTTTGGCTGGAGT
>JAYVSP010000080.1:0-3552 GCA_043775215.1 Planctomyces sp.
TGAACGGCAAAGCCCGGTTCTGAGCGAGAAACACTCAGTGATTTGAGCTTTTGCACTTGCCGCTCAGTCGCTTCAATCGTCACCGCCATCCTTGGCATCACACACCTCCGTCTATAGATGACGTAAGTGTGACACAAACGCCCTTCATATGGCAGGTCAATTCCCGGTTGTGGTACTAGCTTGCCCTGTCACTTAGGCTCCGCCTTCTGACGTTGCGACAGCAAGTAGCTGACCAAATCGAAGAATTCACGCTCGGTCAACACCTCATTCACATTGGCCGGCATCAGCGAGAGGTTGGACTTGGCACGTTCATCAATGTCTGCGAGTGGCACGGTGAATTCCTTGCCTTTGTTGTCGGCGATCACCAGCGTCGCCCCCTCCTCGCGACGGATCAGGCCGGAAAAGATCTTACCTTCCTTGGTGACGACGGTCGTCGTGCGGAAATTGACATCGACGTTGCGATTCGGGTCGAGCACATCTTCGAGCACACGCTCCAGCCCGCGTTGGCCGATACCGTCAAGCTGCGGCCCGACGATCGTTCCCTTGCCGGCGACTTGGTGACACGCGGCACAGTGCTTCGTGAATAAGGCTGCTCCAGAGTCGAGTGACGGCCGCTGCGCCATGTCTGTATTCGATTGCGCCGCCAGGAACGAAACGCGCCGCTGTTCGATCAACTTGTGCAACGCCGCGTCTTCGTCCGGCAAATTCGCCGTGAGTTCGGCGATCTGTTTCGCAAAGGCTTCCGACTTCAGCACATCGAGCCGCTGTTTGACCGTCGGCCGAGTCACCAATCTCGGCGAGACATGTCCGTCCTTCGCGAGCCGCAACAATGCTTCCGCGCCCATCGCATCTGAAGCGAGCGACTCGGCCAAACGCAGTTGCAACCGTTCGGGAACCGCGCGCACGGCAACGGTTAGCAGTGGAGGATGGCCACTCTTGGCCGTCCCGTCGTTCGTGTTATCTTTCGACGTTGATCCCGAATCCGGTCGGGCAAGAGTGCTCAACCTCCGCACAACCGATTCCGCGATGCCGTCGCGCAACGACTCTGGCAACGACACGTCCGCGATCAGCGGCGCGAGTGCCGACAGAATCGAATCCGGTTCCAGCGCGAGCAGCGCTCGTGCGAATGCCTCTTTTGCTCGCGAATCTGTGTCGCGCGACAACAGCCGGTCTGAAATTCGAGATTTGAAATCTGAGATCTTGAAATCGGCAATCAGGTTCGCCGCGGCAATCTGTTCATCCACGATCCGGTTGGGATTCAATGCCTCGACCGAAAACCGCCCGACCGCCAGCCACGCGTAGCCGCTGGCTTCATCCGCATCGAGCAGTTCGATGTAGGCTTTCGTGGGGCGGGTTTCCAACCTGCCCGGCTTCTTCGACGTTTTCTCTATCGAGTTCTTGCCGTCGGGAAGGGCAGGTTGAAAACCTGCCCCACGGAACTCGGACAAGTCCCATTCGATCTTCTGAGCCGTGTCGTTGCGCGGCGGCATGGCCTCGCGGAGCAGCGCGTGAGTCGAGGCGTCTCGCAGGCGGATAAAATTCTTCGGATTAAACGGAGCACCGGGCACACCGTTGTGCCCCGCGCACCAGAACGACAATTTCGCGGGCAACTCAAACGGCTCGCTGCGAGACAGCCCGGTCAGTTGCTCCCCCTTCACCAAGCTGTCGTAGAAGAGCGACTCCTTGTTGCCATCTTGCGAAACTCTCGCTCGTAGAGCCCACGGATTGTCGGACTTTGGTTTGTCCGGCAAGACTTCGTTCGCCCACGACAAGCTCGCGCCGCGCGAGGACTGCAACAACTTCGCCGCGAGTTCGCTCGCCCAATCGTGCAGCGAGGCATTGACCGTTTGGCCACGCTGCTCGCCCGCCTGACGCAGTGTATTCAACAATCCAAGTTGCTGAGTTGTGTCACTCGTCAGTTTTGATCGGATCAATGTAATCACGGCCTTGGCATCTCGCGGTGATGCAAACCGTGCGGCATGATGAACCAAAGGCAGCAACTGAGCCGTAATCTCGCCTGTTTTCTCCAAGTGCACCATGATGAAAGCCGCTGATTCAGCCGTGTTGAGCGCGAGTGAAATCTCCAGCAATTCTCGTGACGCCGCTTCATCCAATTCGAGATTGCGAAATTCTCCACGTTGGTCTGGATCGGCGAGATTGTTGCGAATCGCCATCCGAATCACTTGCCGGGTGTGATGGTCGTCTGGTGCAACTTGCACAAGTGACTTTAGCAAGGCTGTCGTATTGCCTGGCCAGGGCAGACGCCCAAGTGAGTCTGCGGCCGCACGTCGCACGAACGGATTCGAGTCGCTCAGAAGCTCGCGACCAAGCGAAGCCGAGGCTTCATTGGGGTAGCCCTCAGGTTCCCCGATGATCTTCATCGCCATCGTCCGCACTTCGGGCGAACTGTCTTTTGACGCGGAGATCCATGCGCCCTTAGAAAGATGCTGCAATGCGAATGCGAGGCTGCGAGCGAACGGATTCGCCGATGAAGTGAAGGTTGTTCTGAGAGCCTTTTCCAATTCAGTGTCAACCTGCACGATGATTTTCCCGTCATCATCCTCGAAGACAGAAATGTACAGCTCGTCAATTCGCTCTAACGCCAGAGCGCGAACTTTGAAATTCGCATGACCAAGCAGCTCAATCAGCTCTCCGTTCGTGGCTGTCCTCAAGTCTGGCATCTTGAACGGTGGCGTCGCTTTGTGAACCACTCGCCAAATGCGGCCTCGGTGGCGGTCGCGGCCGGGGTGTTTGAGATCGACTTCGTAGTGGCCGATGATTTTGTTGTAGAAGTCGAGGATGTAGAGTGCTCCGTCGGGGCCGCATTGCAGATCGACCGGGCGGAACCACGGGTCTTTCGAGATCACGAAGTCAGGCCGTTCCTTCGCCAGGATCGTCGAGCCGTGATACTCCGGAGCATCGACGTTGACTCGGCTGGTCATCACGTTGCCGGTGAAGAACAGCCCTTCCCATTCCTTCGGGAAGTGGCCGCCGTAGTAGGCCACGATGCCGCAGTTGGCGGTCGTGCCGTGCGTGTGACTCATGATTTCCGGGACGTAGCCCAGGCCGTCGTGAGGTTTGCCGAAGCTCTGGTAGTAGCCGCCTCTCAAAATTTGAGTAATTGGCTTCGTGTGGCAATCCGCCGTGAAGATGTTGAACAGCGGATCAAAACACATCCCAAACGGGTTGACCTGCCCATGAGAAAAATGCTCGATGCGGCTGCCGTCCATGCGGAAGCGGAACGTGTTGCCCGACGACATCTCGACGACGTGGCCGTCCTTGCCGGCGACCTTGCTGATGTTGTTGAAGCCGTGGCAGGCGTAAATCCAACCGTCGAAGCCGCGACGAAAAGCGTTGCACATCCCATGAGTGTCCCGCTCGTAACCGAACGGGCCGTAGAGCTTGATCCGTTCATCGCACACGTCGTCGCCGTCGGTGTCGCGCAAGTCCCAGATGTATGGGATGCTCCAGACGATCGCCCCTTGAATCGTCTTGCCAGTCGCTTCGTCCTTGCGGCTGGGATACGGATAGATGCCGATCGGGATGTTAAGC
>JAYVSP010000081.1:0-6058 GCA_043775215.1 Planctomyces sp.
CCATCAAAAAGCAAACACCGCCGGGGTGACAGTTGAAGTACCCGGCATCTTTATTGTTGATGCACTGCGACTGCTTCGCCGCTTCGCGTGCAAGAGGCATGCAAGGAAGCAACAACCCCATCGAGATTGCGACAATGACGATCACAACCAGCAGCTCAAACAACGTGAATCCACGCGATGCCCAACACAGTCGAATCAAACGCATGGGAACCCCCCTGTGCGTCAACCGGATGTACGAAACCGTCTAAGATCGTGACGAATGAGCCTGATGGAATGCCGTTGGCTCAGAGATGGGCGAGGAAGGTATCCGTGAAAACCATCGTGTCAAGCGTCAACAAGACCATATATTTCGTAGGGTGTGCCCAGAGATTTTGGCGGGGCTAAAGTTTTGCGGCGTTGGGAGTTGCCCAGTAGGGTTGCCATTGGTTGCTGTCACGAAGGTTGGTGAGGGCGGCAACGGACTCGGCGTTGTCGAGATTCCAGCGAGCTCCGGAACGTTTCAGGCGGGTGGTGCCCGTCTTGCAGCGGGCTTCCGTGGGACCGCTGCCGATTTGCCAACCGTTGGTGGCGAACTTGGGGTAGTTGATCATGTCGCGGCGCTCGGTGATGTAGTTCAGCAGTTGTTTGGCGGCGGCTCGTTTGTGGCTGCGGAGCGGAGTCAGCCACTTCAGCAAATGTTCGTGAGCCGCTTCGTAGCCCTCGTGTTTGAAGGTGTGCAGCAAGGCGGCGGCCCAGGTTTGTCCGGCGGGGTTCTCGCTGCCGAACACACTGCGGCGAGCGTCATGAACGTTTTCCGCCAGGTGGTAGAAGTCCAAGCCGCGTCCGTGCAGTTGCAGTTGAGCGGCGTCCAATTGCGGCGGAATCCAGCTCGCGCCATCGACGTTGGCGATCCGTTCGTCCGCGTCCAGGAACTGCAATCGCATGGCCTCGCGACGCAGCAGCGCGCCGACCTGCGGCTGAGCAGCACGTGATGATGCTCGTTCGATTCGTCGTAGAACGTGATCGTCTTGAATTCTTTGTAGGACTGATCGGCTCCCCGGCGACGCGGCGGCAGCGGGGCTCGCGTGCGGCCCTGCCGTACGGCGACACGTCGCTGGGCCACGACCTTCTCGCGACGCTTCTGCTTCTCGCTGTCGGTGACGACCGGCACCATCACGCCATCCACGCCAACGTACATCCGAGTCTTCGTCGGAGCGAGCACTGTTGCGGCGGGAGCGGTGATCGCCGATGTTGTCGAAGTCGAAGCGATCGAAACAGGAACTGTTGATGCCGATGCCGATGTCGATTCCGCAGTTGTCGAAGCGGGAGCGGTCTTCGTCGAGTCCTTCTTCACGCGGCAATCACGCGCCGTAAACGACGGCTTGACCGCGTCCGCTTGCTGAGCCGCGAGCACGCGCTGACCGGCGTTCAACACGATCAGTCGCAACTGCTCGCCGCACATCGTGACCTGCGCCGCACGCCGCACATCGTGACCTGCGCCGCACGCCGCAAATTGTCCGCCGCTTTGTCGAAGCCGGCCGCGTCGTTGTTCAACCGACAAGCCATCTCACACACGCCGCGAGTCACCGTCGCACCGTCACGCGACAGCACCCGATCGATCGGGGCCTCACTGCCGTCGGCCGCCGAGTGCCACCACGTCCGCCGCAGCCGCACCCGTCCGTTGACCGTCAGCACCGTGGTCGGCTGCTTGCCCTTGTTCCGTTTCTTCTTCCCGGACTGGGCGTCCACCGGAGGGGGAAAAGCGGCTTCCGCCGCATCAATCCTCTGCTGAATCGCCGCCTCGAACAGTTGCCGCCGCAACTCCCCGCTGATGTCCCGCACGGCCTCCTCGCTGCCCGCGATCAACTCCCCCGCCGGAGCCGTATTCACCGCTTCCATGACCTTGCGAACGGCCTCCTCGACTTGATCCCGAACGACACCCATCAACAGTTCCGTTTTCACCTGCGGCACATCGTCCATGATCACTCCCACAAAGAGGTTACGAGACTTCAATAACCTCATTGTGATAACTTGTCACCCATCGCGCCAGGCAAAATTGGCACACCCAACCAATCGAGCTTCGAGCCGCTCGGGAGTTCCCTGCTTCTCATTCAGGAGTTTGCGCCGTGAGTGAGTGAGTGAGTGAGTGAGTAAACAGCCGTCGCAGCCACCAAGTCAGACGCATGAGATCGCTCCTTGGGAGGAATGAGAGAACTGGCTGACCACCGTCATATGGGCACATGAGAACGCCCGATTTGTCGGCGGAAGTTACCAGCTCTAGATTGTGCGCGGATCGTTGATCGACACGACTCGGCAAAAGACTGGGGAGGCGGTCATCGCTGGCGGCGTGATGAATTCGAGCGGTTCGACGGTGCTTGAGTGTGTCCCGCCGCTTGGCGATCGAATCAAAGTTCGAAGCGGTTCAAACACCGATCTTTTACGTCAGGCGGACCAAATCCAGAAATCGCACCGGTTCTTGCGGCAGTCCCAGGCGCATGGCGGCGTCCCACAGCCACACGACGAATCCCGTTTGCGGATGAAAATACAACTCGTGCAATGCCCGTTGAGTCCGGTTGCCAGTTTTCATCGAGAATTGATCGGTGGGGAGCTGAAAAAACGTGTGCAGTTGAAAGCTCGACGCGCCTCGTAAGGCGTATTCGACCGCCATCCGACCAGTCGTGATGTTGCCGGTTGCCGACCATGGGATGCGTGGCACGGCGCCGCCGCCGTTCTGAACCCATTCAACAAAACGATCGAGCACCCGCAGATTGCGCTCGCTCAAGTCCGGCCCGCCGTAGGCCACTCCGCGATGGCCCTCGAATTCGCGATGCGGATCGAACAGCCGATTGGCATAGACGAAGAAGTCCGGCCGATCCACGCCGGCCGCATGAATCGCGTGTAGCATTTCGAGTTGAAACTCATCATCAAATAGAGCGTTGAAAACTTTCAGCCCGATCCGCACATCGCCGACGCCGCTCCCTTGAGCCGACTGGCGCACCAGCTTTGGAACAACTCGCAGCCATTCCAAAATCTTCGCCTGCGCGGCCGCTCGATCACTGCCGGCCAACGTCGGGCTGAAATCTTTCTCCAGCGGCATGATATCGTGGCTGAGGCGTCGCGACTCAGTTTCGACGCGCGATGCATCGGCTATGTTGTCACGCCACGCTTCTACCAACCTTCGCGTCGTGTAGTCGTACTCGCTGACTCGCCAATCCAGTTCGTCGGGTGACGGCAAATGATACTTGCAGGAAGGCACAATCAGTGTGCCGCTGCCGGTCGCCAAGCGGCGCGCATCGCGAATCAACTGCAAATACGCCTCGAACGATTGCCACCATCCGCGGCCTTTCCAGGTGATCGTCCAGCCTTCTTCGCCCGATTGTCCCACAATCCGTTCCGCGACCATGCGGCTTTCCGGGACTGCCCACGCCGCCATTGATTGCTCGCCGTGTTCGTCTTGTGCGATGACTGACTTCAACACCACAAAACCCAAACCGGCCGCAACATCCTCTTCCACTTGCCGAGCGGTCATCGACAACTGGCCCGATGCCTTGCCCCACGGATTCTTCAACGCAAACCCGGCATACTCGGCCGACACGTCGAGACCGTATTTGTTGAGCAGGTAACATTCGAGTGAGGTAGGCAAGCCATGTTCGGCAAAGCGTTCGTAATCGCGCTGCACCGATTGCCGGATCTCTGCTGGAGCGGCGGAAGATGGGACATTCAGTTGGACCATTTCGCTCATGCATGTCCCTTGAGTCTGAATCCGTGTCGCAGGTGATTTGCCTCCGCAATCACAGTAATTAGACTTCGCACATGACTCCGCGAATCTGCCGTCTCAACACAAGGCCCATCATCGCCGAAAGGGTAATTTGCAATGCCGACCACCTGGGTTGTCTCAATGCACGGATACAGCATGACCGAAAGCCTCACTCCGAGCACGGACTTGCTGAAGTTTCCGCGAAAGATTCCACCACAAAATCAAAAGAAATGCACCATCTATTGGTTCTGTGCCGACGGCAGTCCGTTGGCCCACGATCCCGCCGTCAAGCTCTTTCAATTGTTGATGTGCAATCCTCCGCGGCTTAGTGAGGTGATCAACATGTCCTGCGGCAAATGGGACGGAGATGGACCGTTGGATGAGCTCTACATGTATGGTGACCCAGGGTTTGGTCATGGGATGTCGGGAATATTCGTGGCCGGCAATCGCTGGAATTCGAAGACTTGGCATGCGGGTGCGCAACACCACTATTCGCTGGGCCAGTTTATGAAAGATTGGGTCGGCGATGGTGACACGATTTTCTGGCTTTGCTGCCGCGTGCAATCTTGACTACACCAAATCCAGCTTGCGATGCCGGCGTTGCGGCGGAGCATTGCACTTCGCGCAGGTGCCATAAACCTCCAGCCGGTGGCCGCTCTTGATGAAGCCGTGCTCCGCGCAGACTTGATCGACGACAGCCGAGATCGCTTCGTTCGTGAACTCGATCAACTCGCCGCACTTGGCGCAGATCAAGTGATCGTGCTGCGGATATCCATAATCGTGTTCGTAGACTTCGCTGCCATTGGGCCGAGCAACCTTGCGCAGCAGTCCGGCCTCTTCGAGCAATTTCAGCGTGCGGTATACAGTCGCTCGGCTGACACGGCGGCCACTTTTGTCGGCGGTCACTCGTGCCACCAATGCGTCCGCGTCGAAATGTTCGTGATGTGCGAACACTTCCTCGACGATGATGGACCGTTCGCGAGTCAATCGCTCACCCTTGGTCAGCAGGAACTCGCGAAACTTGTCGATCGGCGACAGCTCACCCACAACACACCTCAATCGTCCGACGTGTTCTTGACACTCACCCGAAGCATCCGCGAGGAGGAACGCTCACTCGATTTTGTTCGCTATGGAGCGTTGAGAAACGTTCGCTCTCGCCGACCCGTCGGGTTCGTGTGGATACTCGGCGCTACTCTGGTTCCTATGCCCGTGAAATGCAAGAACCCGGTTTTCTGGAAGAAACCGGGTTCTCGATTTTTGAATTCCTCGCACCGTAGGCGGGCTTAGCTTAGGACCGGCGCATCAATAACTGTCGTAGCCGAAGTCGTGAGACTTCGGATCTGAACTCTGGCGAGTTCAGCTACATCGGACAGTTATTTCTGCGCCGGTCCTTAGCCTTCCAAATCGACCGCTTGTTTGTCGAACATTTTCAGCAGGGCCGCTTCCAACTTCGCATCGGTGTCGTAGGTGCCGGCGTCGATCTCGGATTTGATGCGTGCCAATCGTTCGGCACGCTGCGACGCTTCAGTCCCCTCGGTGAGTTTGCCCATCAATTGGCCGGCGGCGGAGATTTCGACTTCGTCTTGCGGCACCTCCAGCGAAGGCTTTGTGGCAACCTCAGTTGGCCCCGCAGCCCTTTGGACTCCGTGGAGCGGCACCGCACCCGATACTGAACCAGGGCCTCGGACTTCCATGTCATTACTCCTTGCCGAATCGGCACGCTTGGATTTTCCGCGCCCACCGGTACGAGAGAAAGGTTGCTTGTTTCCGATTCCAGGACCATTTCCGGTCACACTATGGGCCGGATGATACCGGAGAGCCTGAAAACGATTCAATGGGGCTCCGTCAGACTCAGACTCAAATGACATAATGAAACCTCGTGCGATGCTTGGTGAGGCAAACGTCAACGCCGATCGAAAGTCGCAAATGTCCGTGCGAGGCACCAAGCGACCTTGCTGGCTCGGCGGGCGATCAGCCCAAGCCAAGATATCGACACCGGCATTTTCCGCCGATGAGCCGTACATCGAGAATCCAGGCAGACTTTGACGGCCCTCGGCTCGTCGCGCAGTTTCTGCCGATTGCGCTGCAACCACGCCTCCAGCCGTCGAAATCTGCCGACGCTCACGAATTCCAGGTGTGAGTCAGAAGATCCCGCGAGCGAAAGAGAGTGGCGGTGGCCTGGGGTGATGCAAAGTTGATATTGGAGGGATCTGGTGTAGGCCAAAAACTCGTGTGTTTTGTTTCGCGGCCTTGCCCCAACGGGGCGAGACTCGATAGCCCAGGGCGCAGCCCTGGGTGACGGAACGACGAACGTCGGCAAGC
>JAYVSP010000082.1:0-15808 GCA_043775215.1 Planctomyces sp.
CATCGCTGGCAAACGAAGTCACTCACGCCGCGGTCGTGTTGCCGCAAGCAACTCAGGTGATCGAATGGCCTCGGGCGGGACTGTGGCGATTGGTGACCATCAGCCAGCATGTGCGCGGGCCGCATCTCGCAGAGTTATTGATCCGCCGAGGCCGCGTGTCCGCGTCTGTGGTGATCGAACTCGGAAGACAACTGTTGGATGGGCTGGCGGCACTGGAGGCTCGCGGACTGGTGCATGGGGACATCAGTTTGGCCAACGTGCGGATCACGCCGAAGGGCCAAGCAGTGCTCGTCGACGCTGGGCTGATACCGGCACTGCGGCCTGAGTTTTCATTTCACACGATCCTTCCGGCCGAGCGTTACGACGGACTCGCGCCAGAACGCATCTCGACGGGGCAGCCGCCGTCGGCGTCGAGCGACCTTTACGCCTTGGGCTGTTTGCTGTGGCATTTGTCGGCTGGCCGGCCGCCGTTCCCGGTTGGTGACCCGTTGGCGAAACTGGCCGCTCATCAGACTCAGCCCATCGCGGATGTGCGCGACTGGGTGCCCGATGCTCCCAAGTGGCTGGCCGAAACGCTGTCCCGGTGGACTGCCAGGGATCCCGCCGAGCGGCCGAAGTCATTTCGCGAGGCAGCGAGCCTGTTCGGTCCACCGACTCGCGCCGGGCGACGTCGGCTCGCAAAATTTCGTGGCGAGTTCGATCGCACTCTGCCGCGCGGTGAGCGAACGGAATCCAGTTCACGCTGGCCGTTGACCGTTGCCGCGATCTTCATGATGTCCGGTGCTGCACTGTCGATGTTCGATCAGGGGACGCGCAACTTCGTGCTGTCGCTGGCGAAGCATCCCGTCGTGCCGACGGTTTCCAACAGCAACGAATCTGGCGAGCCGGGCGGAGTTAGCTCCCGGATGCGAGAGGAGTCCGATGATCCAAAGGCTAACGCCGCCCGGCTCGCCAAAAACATGCGAGACAATTCGCGGCACGTTGCTCAATCGCCCGTGCCTGCCGAACCACAACTACTGCCGCTGCCGTCCGCGAACGGACGGATTGTGCTTCCCGCGTCCGGACGGTTTCTCGCCGCGGACGTTTCGGTGCGCGGCACTTTGGAAATCGTCGGTGATCCCACCTCACCACCGGAAATTCTGGTGGCCGATCGGTCGCTGTCACTGTGGGCCGAGCACATTCAATTGCGTCATGTGCGGATCGTGCGACAGCCGTCTGATTCCGATCACTTGCAACCGTTGGTCGTTACCGATTGCCAACAGCTTGAGATTTTCGATTGCCGTTTTGAGCAGGATGCCGCCGATTCTCCGACACAGACTGACGCCACAACCAGCCGTCGCCGCGGAGCCGCCATCGCGTGGCGGCCACAAGAACCAGTCGGACGCGATCAGACGCGAGTCACTTTGCAAGATGTCGTGTTTGCCGGAGATGGCCCGGCGATCTACATGGACTCGCCACCAGTGACGCTTTCGGCAGAGAATGTGCTCAAAGTTGGCACCGGCGACGTCGTGCAACTGCGCGACGTAAGTTCCATGGATTGGCATTGTGAGCTGCGGCAAGTCACGCTGCGTCAAAGTGGGCCGCTGTTGCGTTATTGGCCTCGGCAGGAGGGAACCTCGCTGAGCCGGCTGACGTTGTCAGCAAAGGGCTGCGTGTTCGATGTCGCTCCGGGTAACACCGGATCGGCATCGTCCGGAGTTCGCCCCGCTCTGATCGCCTGGATGGCTCGGCGTCTGCCGTCGAATTGGGCGTCTGCAATCGATTGGCAAATGTCCGGTGTGCTGGTTCCTCCGGACGTTGATATGGTCACGCTGATTGATCCCGGCACTGGCCGCCGCACGCCAATCGACGAGACGCGGCTGAACATCGACGGCATCGTCGCCGCGCCGTTCGAGTTCGTCGGCCCGGCCACCGCGCAATCGAACGACTCGCAACTGAAGTCATTCGATGCGCCGCTCCCATCACCGACCCACGTCGGCATTCAGGTCGAACGCCTGAAGTAAGCCGGGGCGAAAATTGGTCGTCGAGAAGTCTGAAATTGATCATTGGCTATTGGTCGTTGGTCATTGATCATTGGGAAGACAACGCAGACGTTCGTTACGTTGCCCTCGTCTTTCCAATGATCAATGACCAACGACCAATAGCCAACGGTCAATTCTCGGTCCTTGACAATCGCCGCGCCGCCCGACAGAAATGTTGCCGTCTCGGCAACCCGAACGTCTGTTTGACGGAGCGATCTTGCGCATGTACGACCACCTCACGTTGATCAGCGGCCGGGCTCACCGAGCATTGGCGCAAGAGATCGCGGATTACCTGGGCCTGCCGCTGGGACCGTGCTCGATTTCCAACTTCCCGGACGGCGAAATCTTCGTGCAGTTGGAGCACAACATCCGCGGCCGTGATGTGTTCTTGATCGAACCGACTGGACCGCCAGCCAACGAAAATCTGATGGAGTTGCTGATCATGATCGACGCTTGCCTGCGGGCCAGCGCCGAACGAATCACGGCCGTCATTCCGTATTTCGGATACGCTCGGCAAGACCGCAAAGACGCCGGCCGAGTACCAATCACCGCAAAACTGGTGGCCAATCTGCTGACGAAGGCGGGAGCCGATCGCGTGCTGACCGTCGACCTGCACGCCGCGCAGATACAAGGTTTCTTCGATTGCCCCGTCGATCACCTGTATGCCGCAAAAACTCTCGACGCTTATTTTCAGTCGTTGCATCTGCCGCCAGACAAGATCGTGATTGTCAGCCCGGACGAAGGAAGCATCAAGCGATCTCTGCAGCATGTCGAGAACTTGGGGGGCACGCTGGCGATCGTCGACAAGCGCCGAGCCAACGCGCTGGAAACCAAACAAGCCAACCTGATCGGCGGCCCGATTGAGGGCAAGATCGCACTGCTGTTCGATGACATGATCACGACGGCCGGCTCGATCGTCGGTGCGGTCAATGTCGTGAAGGCTCAAGGCGCGTCGGAGATTTACGTCGGAGCCGTTCATCCGGTCTTGTGCGGTCCTGCCGTCAGCCGTTTGCGTGAGGCTCCGATCAAGCAATTGGTCGTCACCAACTCATTGCCGATCGCTCCCGAAAAGATGATGCCGAACTTGAAAGTCGTTTCGATTGCGCCGCTGCTGGGCGAGGCCATCCGCCGGATCCATCGCAATGAATCAGTTAGCGGATTGTTCGATTAATCTTGGAGTGCGGTGATACATCACCGCGTTCCCTTTGCGGCGGAGCCGCTTTTTCTTTTGTCAATTTGTCATTAGTTTTTGAGCGAAATCAAAGCGGCTCCGCCGCAAAAGAAAGCGGCGATGCATCGCCGCACTCCAAATGGGCGAACATGCGCTGGTTCATTTTTCTGACTCTGTTGCTCGTCATCGGAACAACTCATGCGGATGAGCCGAAGGCCGATAACCTACTGCCAAACGGTAACTTCGACCTGGGAGAAATCACTCCCAAGAACTGGCAGACAATCGACGGGTTGAGCACGTTCTTGGTTGATGATCCCGATCCAATACGAGGCAAGGTGCTGAAATTCGATACCGACGTGCAACAGGCTCAGGCTTATGTCTGGTGGAAGAAAATCTCTGAAGGAACTTCGCCGCTCGACGCACCCAAGAAGCTGCCGACGGTTGAACCGAAGTACGACACGCTGGCTGGCCTGGACGGCGTTTGGTTCTGGAGTGATGCGATCCCCGTCGAGAAGGACATGGAGTATTGGCTGACACTGGACGCGAAAGGTTCGGGGATGCTCGTCTGGCTGGTTGGGTATCCCGAGAAGCCGGACACCTCATTCGCGGCCGATGCCGGTGCCGTCCAGGAATCGATCGCCAAGCAAAAAGGGATGGGTCAGCCCAACGTTCGCAACCGGCAGCTCTTCGTCCACAAGTACGTTTGGAAAGGACAACTCGCCGTGCTGCCGTCGAGCGAGTGGAAGACGTTTTCACGCCGCGAGAAGCCCTTCGCTCCGACCAAGAACACGCCAAGCGTGAAGTTCGTCCGTGTGCTGCTCTACCCGTTTTGGCCGCCGGGCGAATACTACGTCGACAACGTGCGGCTGACGGTGCGTCGCCCAGACAGCGAATAAAGACTCCTCAACGCGAAGAGTAAAAGAGGAAGCATCCCAAATTTCTTTAACGCAAAGACGCTAAGTCGCAAAGAACGCAGAGGCACATCAAGCGACCTCATCAATCTCTTGAGATCGGTCATCGCCGACAACGTCTTCACGTTTCGTGGCTTTGCGTCTTCGCGCCTTTGCGTTGAACCTTTTCATCTTGCCTTTTAATGACTTCCACAATTTGCGACGAACCCACACGCAGTGCCGTAGCCTTCAAATTCCGCATCTCCGAGGATTCCACTTCCATGAAAGCTGCATTCATCCGACAGACCGGATCGCCCGACGTCATCGAATTCGCGGACCTGCCGACTCCCGAACCGGGGCCGACAGAAGTCCTGGTGAAAATCGGCGCGGTCGCAGTCAATCCCATCGACACGTACATCCGAGCCGGCATCGCCAAGATGGCGAATGCGTTTCCCTACATCATTGGCTGCGACCTCGCCGGAACCGTGGAGGCCTGCGGATCGCAGGTGACTCGGTTCAAGCCGGGTGACCGAGTCTGGGGCAGCAACCAAAGTTTGTTTGGCCGCCAGGGCACCTTTGCCGAATACGCTGCTGTCGACGAAAAGTGGCTGTATTCAACTCCCGCCAAGATGACGGATTGGCAAGCGGCAGCCGGAGCACTGACGGGGATCACGGCTCATTTGGGTTTGTTTCTGAATGCCGGATTGAAGCCGGGTGAGGTTGTGTTTGTGAATGGCGGAGCGGGCGGTGTCGGATCGGCCGTCATCCAGTTGGCAAAATCCATCGGTGCCAAAGTGATTGCGACCGTGGGCAGTCCCGACAAACAGGCATTGTGCGAGAGTTGGGGTGCCGACTGCGTACTGGATTATCACTCGGCGACGCTCGACGACGACATCAAGACGTTTGCTCAAGCGAATGGCGGCTTGCATGTCTGGTTCGAAACGCAGCCGCCGACGAACGTCGATCGGACGGTTGGCCTGTTGTCGCCGCGCGGCCGCGTGATCTTCATGGCCGGCCGAAGTGCTCGGCCAGAGTTTCCCGTCGGTCCGTTCTACGTGAAGGATTTGCGGCTGTTCGGTTTCGCGATGTTCAACGCGACTGCGGACGAACAGCGTGTCTGTGCTGATGCCATCAACGCACTGTTCGACCGCGGCGGCTGGCTGCCGCTCATCGGCCGAACCCTCAAGCTCTCCGATGCGGCTGAGGCGCATCGGCTGCAAGAAGACAACACGCTCAACAAACAGGGGACGCTCGCCGGCAAAATTGTGCTCGTGCCGTGACCGTGAATGCACTACAGAGTTATCGCCGAAGGCGATGTTTTTCAGCGCGGGTTTTGATCTCCAAGCCTCTTTGGCACGAAGAATATCGAACGAGTAATGACCAACCGGTATCCGCCGATGAAGAGCCGGATTTTTAGCCACGGATGAAACACGGATGAAACACGGACCAGTCAGTCAGAAATAGGTTTCTGATCCGTGTTCCATCCGTGTTTCATCAGTGGCTAAAAATGCTTTTGGTTGCGGCTTCGCCGCGCTATAGAGTTATGTAGCTTCAGTTGCTCCGCAACTGAGATTCCCGTTGCATAGCCGATCGCAGGGCAACGTGACATCGGAGTTCGGTTGACGTTCGGAATGCGAGTCGCGGGAGCGACTCGCCTACGCTTCTGCGGCTTCGCCGCGCTACGATTATGTTGCATCCTTCCACGGCCGCCCTCAGATACAGATAATCCGCCCGCGCAAACCAGCGAAAGGGTGAGTGATGAATTGGCACAAACAAATTCGTTCCAAACGACAGCGATGTCGGGAGGCTATTCTCGTTGCTCTGTTGGCCGGTTGGTTATTAACCGCAACCGGGGATCGAGCGGCACAACAACCGTTCGGCGGACTGTTTTCGCCGAGCGTGGCTCGCGCCGATCAGGCGGCGGATGATTACGCGGCGGCGGTCGGTTTCTACAAGCAGAGCCGCTGGGCACTGGCGTCCGAGGCGTTTCAGAAGTTCCTCAAAGATCATCCGAAGCACGAGCGAGCATCGTTTGCTCGATTGTACCTGGGATTGTCGCTGACGAATCTGGAGAAGTACGAAGAGGCTCGCGCAACACTGCGAAGCTTCGTGAAGGACTTCCCGAACAACCAACAAGTGCCGCAAGCGATGTACCGGATCGCCGAGTCGAGCTATTTTCTGGACGATCTCAAAGCCGCGGAACCGGAGCTGACGGCATTTCTGGCGAAGTCGCCCGAAGACCCGTTGCGCGAGTATGCGCTGCCATACTTGGGCGACACTCAATTGAGGTTCGGCAAGGCCGAGGCGGCTGCGGCGAACTTTCAACAGGCGATTAAGCTCTTCCCGCAAAGCAAGATGGTCGAGGACGCGCGCTTTGGATTGGCGAAGGCGCTGGAAGGTCAGCAGAAGTTTCCTGAAGCGCTCGAGCTCTACCGGCAGATCGCCACGAATCGAACCAGTCCGCGCGCTCCGCAGGCGCAATTGCAACTCGCCGGACGCTTGTTCGAACTGAAAGATCTGGCCGGCGCCGCGAAGGCGTATACCGACTTGGAGAAGAACTTTCCGGAGAGCAAGTACATCCCGACGGCGCGCTTGAATGCCGGCTATGCGTTGTACGAACTGAAGGATTTCAAAGCAGCGGCGATTCAATTTGAATTGGCGGCGAAGGAGGCCGAGCAGACAGCGATCGCCAGTTATTGGCTCGGCATGTCGCGAAAACAAACAGGCGATTTGCCGGGCGCGGCGACCATATTGCAAGCAGCCTTTGAGGCTCATGCGGAGAACCCGATCGCGGAGCAGATTCTTTTTCAGTGGGCCGATTGCGAATTGCGGCTGGCGAAGTTTGACTTGGCCGAGTTGCACTTTGCCGATGTCGCGAAGCGCTGGCCGCAGGGTCAATGGGCCGACGACGCCTTGTACTTCGCGGGTGAAGCGGCCTTGCAGCGAGCGAATCGCGCTGCATCGGCCGAGATTCGTACTGCGGCATTGCAGGCGGCGGAAGGCTATGCGAAACAGTTCGCGGCGACGCAACCCAATAGCGGGCTGAAGCTCCACATCGAACTGTTGCGTGGCCGCGTGCTGATAGCGCGTGGCGCAGAGGCTGACGCCGCCGCGGCAGTGGAATTGTTCAAGAATGTGCTGGCGTCGGCGCAGCGTCCGGTGACGCAGGCTCAGGCACGGTTTCATCTGGCTCGCGCGCAGCAGCGGTTGAAGCAGCACGCGGCGGTGCTGGAAACGCTTGTGCCGCTCGTCGAGCAGGCTCGCCAGGAAGGCTCGGCATCCGAATTCATCGACGCACTGGTTCTGCAATCAACGAGCTTACTGGCTGAGGCAAAATACGCCGAAGCGGCGGCCTCGGCAGCGGAGTACATCAAGCTGGCACCGGCCGGAGCACAAGTCGATCAGGCGCTCGCCACGAAGTGTCTGGCGGAGGCGAATCAGAAGCGGTTTGATTTGGCCAAACTATCGTTGCAGCAACTTCAGCGAACGCTCCCCAATGGGCCGCTGATCGTGCCGACGACGCTTCAACTGGCCGAAATCGCCTATGCGGCGAAACAGTTCGACGCATCGCTGGAGTGGTTCACCGCGGTCGTGGCCACCGGTCCGGAGACAGCGCAATTCGTCGCGGCCTTGTCGGGACAAGCTTGGAGCCAATTCGACAAGAAGCAATACAAGCTGGCGGTGGCCGGCTTCGCTCGACTAGTGAAGGAATTTCCACAGCACGAACTGGCGGCTGAATCGGCCTTCAAACTCGGTGAGTCATTGCAACTCGATGGACAACGGTTGGAAGCGGCCAAAGCCTTCGGCGAAGCATTCGAGACATACGTTCCCAGCCGCTTCGCCTATTTGGCTGGCTTGCAGGCAGCGCGCGTGCTCGGTCAGTTGAAGAAAATCGACGAAGCCGACGCGGCATATACGAAGCTCCTCGAAAAATTCCCGAAGCCGGAACACCTCGACAAGCTGTTCGATGAGTGGGCGTTGCTGAACTACGAATCGGAACGCTTCGCTCGCGCCGACGAAATCTTCAAGCGTCTGATTGTCGAAACGCCCGACAGCGACTTGGCCGACAACGCCCGTTTCAGTTTGGCGGAGAGTGATCTTTCCGCCGGTAAACTGGATCAGGCCAAAGTCGCGTTGCAGCAACTCGAACAAAGCCCCAAGTCGGACGCCGATGTCCAGCAGGATTCGCTCTTCCGTCTGATGGGAATTGCCGAAGAGCAACAACAGTGGGAGGATCTCGCGAAGACGGCGGAAGCTCTGCGGAGTCGATTTGCCGACGGACGTTACAAGGCGGATGCGGCGTTCTATCTCGCGCTGTCGCAGTTGCAGCGCAAGCAAAGCGAGCCGGCACTGGAACTACTCGCTCCGCTGGCAGCTCAAAAAGCTGATCCGCAGATGAAATCGAAAGAGTGGTTTCCGCGTGTGTTCGTGCTGCTGGCGGAAGTCTTTTATCAAAAGAAAAAATACTCCGACGTCATCACCACTGTGTCGGACCTCCGCGCCTGGGACGCGAAAAATAAGTTCCTCTATCAGGCGGAAGAGGTTCAAGGCCGAGCGTACAAGCAACTGACCGAGTTCGAGAAAGCGCGGGCAGTCTTCAAACGGGTGATCGACGATCCGCATGGCACGCGCACCGAAACGGCCGCGAAGGCACAGTTGATGATCGCCGAGACGTATCTCATCCAGAAAGATTACAAGTCCGCGCTGGAGAACTACCTGAAGGTCTACATCCTTTACAAGTACCCCGATTGGCAGGCACCGGCATTGTTCCAGGCCGGATGGTGCGACGGTGAATTGGGCGAATGGACCAAGGCGGTCGAAGACTACGAACTACTGCTGCGTGAGTTTCCCAAAAGCGAGTTCGCGGAAAAAGCGAAGCCCTTGCTGGAGACGGCGCGGCAGAAGGCCAAGAAGTAACGGATGGGCGACGGCGGATCGCCATCGTTTTCGAACAATGCGCCGGCGTCGTGACGGAATCTCCTTCGCCGCTATCGCGGCGCCCAGTGCGTCGTGCTTGCGGAAATTTTTTGGCGCGAGCCTTGCGTGTGTGTGTGTACTTTCCCCCACCTTGGACCTGACGGAATGACGGTTTCGAGTCCAATGTGGGGAGCAGTTCACATCATGTCCGCCGCTCTCGCGCTTCCGAACTATCGCTTCGCCCATGAACCGCAAACGGCGATCATGCCCGCCGACTGCCCTCCGTGGTGGGCATCGGACTTGTTTGACGCTGATGTTCTGGACCGTCAGGTTCTGCGGTGGGAATCTGAGAAGCCGATCTTCGGTGAACTGTCGGAACCGTCCGCCGAAGCAAACGAGTGGGACGCCCATTGGTCACGGCTGCAGCACAGCCGCATGATCGGCAAATTGTTTTCCGCGTACCGTCGCCACATCCGCGCTCGCTGCGTCGCCAGCTACATCAATCGTTACTTCCCCGCTCACGGTCTGTTCGCCGAATGCGGCTGCGGCTCCGGGGAAACGAGCTGTCGTCTTTCGTCAAAACGAACGGCAATCGCCGTCGATTTTTCCGAGATCGCGTTGCGGCAAGCCTTGCGCTTCCCCTGCATGCACGCCGGAGTGCTCGCTGACCTCCGCGAATTGCCCTTCCGCGACCAATCCCTGGACGGCCTCTGGAATCTCGGCGTCATGGAACATTTTTCCGCCGACGAGCAATTGCAAATCCTGCGCGAGTTTCATCGCGTCCTGAAACCTGGCGGTCGAATGCTTCTCTGGTGGCCGCCTCCCTACGGTCTCGATCACCTGGTCTTCCGCTGGTTCGGCGGTCTCTTCCCCGCGGAACCAGGCCGACTCAATCGCGCCGAAGTTAGTGGTATCGCGCAGGCTGCCGGGTTTGACGTCCTGGAGGTGGATTTTCCAATCACGGATGCGCTCACCGAACTTGTTTTGATTGCGGAGCGCCGAACCTCATGAACTCCGTGTTTCACCTCAGCCGTCAAAAAAATGTTCCGATCGTGATGTTGTTCGTGGTGACCAGCGTCATTATCGGCACACACTTTTTCTTCTCGCGTCGATCGCACAACTTGTTGTCGAGTCCCCTGCGGGCTGAGGAATCCACGTTGGATTTTGGGCAGCGCTGGGCGCACGCCCCTTTTGAATGGAAGGTCACACTTCAAAATCAATCGGTAGTAAGCCTGAAGATTGAGAAAGTGGAAACATCCTGCAACTGCACATCACTTTTGGAGGAGAACTTCGACGTTGCTCCAGGCGGCACGGTCGACTTGGCGTTTCGAATTACACCCCAATTGCAGCACCAAGACACGACTGCGGCTCGTAGTTTTCTTTCAACGATCACTGTTTTCGTTCGGGGACATCAAATTCCGAACAAGTTTGCTTTACACGGGACACTTCAAACTCTCGCAACTTTAGAACCCGATGAATTATTCTTTGGACGCGTCTTTCAGGAGGACTGTGCGCAAGCGTCTCGCGAATTTGTGGTTGAGTCGTACTTTCCATTGTCACCTGTGTCCGTTGTTGACTCCGGAGAAATTCCGTTTGACGTTCATATCACCGCGGTATCGCCGACATTCGACCGATATCGGATTGCCGTATCTCCCATGCGGTTGAGTTCCGTCGGCGAATTCGATATTCCGCTGCGCCTCAATTGCATCCCGCGCGATCACACAATGCCGTCCCCACCGCCAATTCACGCCAGGCTGACCGGTGAGATCATTGGGGATGTGGTTTCTGATCCGCCCCGCATTGATCTTGGTGTCATCCGCGATCCGCAGAATCACCCGCTTATCTTCCGACTGCAATCGCGGTCAAAGCAGCGATTTAATGTTTCTCGACAATTTGACCGTCCGAAGTTCCTCGGCCAGCCAATCATCACGGAATCCGAAATGTTAAACGGAGTATGCATTCAGATTCCATTGGCCGATCCGGATCCAGGAAGCTTCGGAGGCGTACTCGTCCTACCGGTCAATTTCCACAATGGCAAGGAAAGTTTAGTTCGGATTCCGATCTCGGGCTTCCACTCGCGGGAAGCAGCGGCACAGTTATCAGTGTCCTCAGACCAACTAACCCCTAAATAGCGAAATCAGGGCATGCGATCGCGTCGGCGAGGTAAGTCGGAGAATTCGTGTTCCAGTGCTCAGTTGAGGACTTGGGTGAGGCAGATGCAGATGCTGATTGCCACGCTCGGAATGATGGATTGCGCCCTCGCGGACGACACCCCAGCACAATTGAAGGAAGTCGCCGCAGCATGGTCTGCGCGCGAATCCGCCGCGAAGACCTTCGATTGTGAATTCGACACACAGTACTTTCACGCCGCGAAATCGACGTCACTTCCTGGCTCTCGGGGCGAACCGATTCCCCTTCCCGTCGAAGATACGACCGTCTTGCAAAAGGAACGGCTGCGGGTTTCGGGGAATCAGTACGGTCGTTATGAGTACTCAGGACCGCAGTTGATTCAATATACACATACCTTCGAGGATCGTTCATTTATCGCGATATCCGACGGGCGATCGGAAATGTTTTTTTACGATGGCGACAAGAACTCCAATACGCTTCGCTTTTATCCCAACGCGAGAGTGCGACCGATTTCACATCTACCGGAAATTGGCGTGTTGAACAATTTGATGCCGCTCTATGCCGCATATCGTCCTTCGGCATGGCTTCAGGCAAGGAACCTGGTTCTCGAACGAGCACATTCAGAACAAGAGATCAAAGAGCAAGGAATTCAATGCCTCTTTTTGCGCTTCAATGACGGCATCGGGTATTTCGACATGTATTTGGACCCGCGACGCGATTTCCTCCCCATTCGTTTTGAGACGAGGCCGCGGAATAAAGTGCCGATGCTTACGATTCGAAGCGAAATGCAGTTTGAAAAACATGACACACTCGGGTGGGCTCCGCAGTCGTGGAAAACTACGATTTACAAAAACGACGGTGTAATACGATGGGAATATAGGAGCGATGTGAGAGCGTTCGTTGCAAACCGCGAGATTCCGGATTTCGTTTTTCGCTTTGAATTTCCGGTCGGAACAATTGTCGAAAACAGCATTACTGGTGAATGCTTTCTCTTAAAGGAAGGTGGGCGTAAACGACATATCGGCGAACATGAAAGTGTTAACCTGGAACAGTACCCAAAGTTGCTCAAAACGGAATCGCCGCCAACGGATGCTGCTGGTAAGCAGTGGCTGATATTGTTAAATGTCTTGCTGGCAATCGCACTCGTGACTCTTCTTGTCTGGCGCCGTATGGCGTCAAAACTTTGATGGCTCTTTATGTAGGAGTGGAATCATGCGAATGGTGTGCATTCTTTTGTGTCTAGCCGTGGCGAGCGTTGATGTGATATTCGCAAATTGCGGGAATGGCTGCTTCACGTATCAATACGAATATGATACGTCCAGTTATTACCGTTGGAGCGAGAAGGTATGCATTGAGGGCCAAGCTTGTACTGATTGTGTGGCGACAGGCTCTTGTCCTGCGCAAACATTAATAGTGCCAACTCACGGCTGTGATACAACCAAGGATACAGACCGCTGGAACTTGGCCATCTCAGCAACTTGTTGTGGTGGTGGTGCCGCGGGACAAGCCAATGTCGCTGCCGACATGGGCACATCCACGACAGTTGCGAAAGACCGCCACTGCAAAAGCGGCTATTAACTCACATCGTACAAAGTGGCAACGCGAGTCTGGTACGTTAGCAACCTTGGTCTCATCGAGTTCGCCAATGATCTCACGGCAAGATTGGCTGCTGGGCGGGCAGTTTTGGGCACTCAGCGGAATTGTGGTGTCGCTGGGGGTCAGTTTCGGAATCGGCGTTCTTCCGCAGCTTGAGTCCCCGAGCGGGCTCAAAACCAAGAACAACAACGTGTGGGCGAATTGGGACGGAGAGTGGTACGCGAACATCGCTCAGGAAGGTTATTTCTTTGATTCAGGCAAACACTCGAACGTCGCATTTTTTCCGTTGTTTGCGCTGTTAGGAAAATGGTTGGCCTCTCTAACGGGATTGACTGTTGGAGCAGCGCTCGTCGCGATTTCCAACGCCAGCCTGTTGCTGAGTTTCGTGTTGCTGAGCGCGTATGTTCGTAGCGAGCTGGGGCTGACGGACTCTCAAGACATCGCCATCATTCTGCTGCTCTTTGGTCTGTGGCCGACGACGGTGTTTTTCCGAATGGCGTATTCTGAGTCGTTGTTCGTAATGTTGTCGTTGTTGGTTTTGTATGGTGGTCAGCAGAAATGGCCGCTGATCGTCATTGCCGCCATTGCGGGGCTGGCATCGGCCACACGCTCGGTGGGCGTTGTCTTGCTGCCGGTCGTGTGGTTGTGCGCCTGGAAACGAGAGGGTACGCCGCTTCGGAGAACGATTCAACTTTTTGCGGTCACGCCAGTGGCGGTTTTTGGTCTTCTCGGATTTATGGCGTACCAGTGGATGCGTTTTGACGATCCGCTGGCGTTTGTGCATGCTCAAGATCGCTGGACGAATCGCCCGAATCGCCCGTTGCTGGATCATGTTCTGGGGCTAATGACACTCGCTCCGGTGCGAGGCGTTTACGATTCGAGTGAGGTCGTCTACTGGGGGCGTCACGAAGCATCGGCGGGGCCGTTATTCAGCCTCGCATTTGCCAATCCAATTTATTTCGTCGGGACGGGAGTCGTACTGGGCATTGGAGTCTGCAAACGTTGGTTGAGTCATGAAGAAACGGTCTTCGGATTCGGACTGCTGCTGATTCCGTATTGCCTCCACAGTTACCGCATCGGAATGCAGGGACACGGGCGCATGGCGGCGGTGGTGATCCCGTTCTACCTGGTGCTGGGGCGATTGCTGCTCAAGCTTCCGACGGACACGCGTGCCGCCATCTTGGCCGTTCTGGCCACGCTGTTGTTTGCGTATTCCGGACTCTTCGCCACTTGGCACCGCATTTTTTGAGGACTTGCTGATGCACCGACAACTCACGCGCCGACGAACGGCTTTTACGCTCGTCGAGATTCTGGTCACGATCGCGATCATCGGAATCCTGATCGCGCTGATCATTCCCGCCGTTCAAGCGGCTCGCGAGTCGGCTCGCAAGACGCAATGCACGAACCAACTCAAGCAGATTGGCCTAGCTCTACAAAACTATCACGACGTTCACAAACTCTTGCCGATCAATTTTGGGGTCGGCCCCTACAACGGGACCAACACGGGGGCGAGTTGGATGGCGCTCATCTTGCCGCAGCTTGACCAATCCGTGCTCCACAAGCGGATCAAGTTTGGAAAACCAGCCGATGACGCTCAGAATCGGGCCGTGGCCGAAACCGTGATTCCCACGTTCTTGTGTCCGTCAGCGGCGTGTGGCACGGGTCTGCTCGGAAATCGCCGCGACGCAAATGGGCCGCGCGCCATCACCTGTTACAAAGCGTGTCTCGGCAGCAACTGGCAGTGGGGCAACTTCGCCCCCGTGACCACAACGGCGGGCCGCAATTCGGGGAACACGGATGGAATGGATCACTGCACAGGAATCATCTGCCGAGGCGGCGACATCGCGCCTGTTTCGACACGCATCACGGATGTCAAGGACGGTACGAGCACGACCTTCGCCGTGGGCGAAGCTGATCCGGAATGGTGCTGGCATTCGTGGTGGTATTGGTTCAACGGGTCCACCGCCACAGCGGCCGTTCCCTTGAACTTCTTTCGCAGTGTGGAAGATACCGATGACGATTGGTTCTACAACTACGCTTTCGCCAGCCGACATCCCGGTGGTGCGCATTTCTGTTTCGTTGACGGACACGTTGAATTCGTTTCCGAAAAAACCGATCGCAATGTCTACCGCGGCATGAGCACGATCCAGGGCGGCGAGGCAACTACCTCGAATTGAACGGCGTCTACCGGGTTTGGAAACAGCCTCTGCTCACAAGTCTCGGGTTGCGGCAGACCGCGTAACCGGCAGATTTTGGCCTCTTTGCCCGCCACTCGGAACACGGCAGGTCGTCGGTATCGGAGTGATGCAAGCGGTCGTCACGATTCTCTGGGGTATCCGCAACATTTATTCGCGTCGGCAGAAACCTTGGGTTATGCTCACCGGTCGTTGAGGCGCCAGAGCCTCATGTGTTTCGGAGTTTGTTGCATGCCCGCCATTCTGATGCCAGTGAATACCGGGAAGCCAATCGTGCTGGATAAGCCGATTGTGCTGGTCGGTCGGCATCCCGACTGTGACGCCGTCATTTTGAACAGCCGCAAGATCTCGCGCAAACACTGTGCGATCGCGCTGGTCAACAACAATTTCGTCGTCCGCGATCTCGGCAGCATGAACGGCATTTGGGTCAACGGCTCGCGCGTCGAGACGCAAGCACCGGTCAACTTCGGCGACGAACTGGTCATTGGAGATGTGGCCTTCACGCTGCAAGCGGACAAGGCTGCCGGCAAAAACAAGGGATCGAAGGGAGCACCGGCCGTGGCATCCACACCTGTTGCTCCAGCAAAACCCATGCGCGCCGCCGAGCCGCTTCCCGCACGTAAACAGGCAATGGTTTCACCGCCGAACGCCGACCTCAGCATGGAATTTCCCGTTCCAATCGACGATGAGCCCGACGACGGTTTCAACGTCCCATCGCCTCAGCAACGACCCATGGGCGGTGACACCGACGAAGGTGAATTCATCCCGCTGCAGGATCACTGAGGAGGTCAGTGGCCAGAGGTCAGAGGTCAGAGGTCAGAGGTCAGAGGTCAGAGGTCAGAGGTCAGAGGTCAGAGGTCAGAGGTCAGAGGTCAGAGGTCAGAGGTC
>JAYVSP010000083.1:0-4093 GCA_043775215.1 Planctomyces sp.
AATGGCTCAAAAATCCGACGAACGCGAACCACAAGCACACGGATAGGAAGCCCACACGGATGAAAAGCAGAGCGATTTGCGTTCGATCCGCCGTTGCGGCTCTACTCTGTGACAAATGCAACGATTCATCGAAATCTCGATCGGTCGAGTCGTTCTGATCCACCAAATGCGCAACTTCAAAACTTGCGCTTCGGGCTACATTTGCGGCTCCGCCGTACTACAGCCGTTTGACTTTGATGTTCTTCCAGCGACATTTGGCTCCATTGGGCCAGCCTTTGCCGCCATGGACTTGGACGGAGATCGAGCCCGCCGGACCAAGCAGCTCGGCGACTTTTTCGCGATCGTAATTCTTCGCTTCAAACTTCGAGCCGTCAAATTCGTTGACCTTCCGGCCGTTGATCCAGGTCGTGATCGTCGGCGGGTTGCCGACCACTCGGACTCGCGCCGTGTTCCAGTCGTTGATCTTCCAAGCGTTAAGCCATTCTTCGCTAGTGCAGGTCGGCATCACCGGGGGAGCGGGGTCGGCAGGCTTCGCGAACAGCTTCACCAGCTTGCCGTCTTTCTCTTCGCCGAAGATGTCATACGGGCGCGTGTTGAAGCCGCCAGTTCCCTCGCCATAGATGTGGCCCACGTTGCCTCGGTCGTGATAGTCCACCATCATCTGGAAGCACTGGCCTTTGTCGTTCGACCGCACGAACAGGCCAGAGCAGACGCCCCAATCGGGCTTCAGGTCGATCAGCAATTCGAAGTTTTTGAATTTTTCATCGGTCAGTAGAATGCCGCCATTTCCGCTGCCGGGCGGGTCTTGCTCGCCGGAGATTGCTCCGTCTTCGACCGTCCAGCTTCCGCCGGTTCCGTGCCCGATCCGCTCCGGGTTCTTGTGCCAGCCGGCCAGCGTCTTGCCGTCGAAGATCGCCGTAAAGCCGGCATCGTCCTTGACTGGGTCCGCAGCCGACACTGCTGCGGAAGCCAACGCACTGCACGCCAACAACGTCACAACTTTCAAAACGCCACGCAGCATGATGCAACTCCTTGAGAAAGTATGAAGCGAAAAGACGTCCGATCCGCGAGTAGGGACACGCTAGCGACGACGATCACGCCTGACAAACGAAGCCCGTCGAAATGACGAACGTGAAGAGGCGTTTCGCGTTTCTCGCTCGAATTGGGATCGAATGCCGGCGGTTGATTTGCTACAAGTCTACTCCGACTTTCTCCGCCCTATTCGTCAAGGATCGACGACGCGATGTTCACTGTTCGCCGCAAGCTGATGTTTGGAGTAGGACTGGTGCTGGCGATGGTCGGCACACTGGCGATCAGCAGCCTGTTGGCCATTCTGTCGTACCGTGAAGTCGTGCATGACTTGGAACGGAACTTGAATCACGTTCCGCAGCGGCGCGATCTCATCGAAGTCTTGGCCGGCTTACAAGTGCCGCTGCTGCCTGGGAATTTCAAAGGACGCATTGTTCGGCAGCGGCAGTTCGAGCAGCGGTTGAAAGCGGTCGAAGATCACGTTGGCCACGAGTTGCTCAAGCTGGCTGATTTGCCAGCGGCAGAATATCCCTCGATCCATGAGATCGCGCAAACACGCCTGTGGGACATCGATCAGGGACTGCAAAAGATGCGGCGGAATCTGGCCGAACTGGAGGCCGCTGATACGACCGATAGCACTGCGGCGCGGCTGCTGATCGACGTCGCGGTATTGCAGAGCATCGCCGGCAGCATGCCCGAATTCGGCACGGGACTGAGAGGGCTGCTGGATTCGGCGCGGGAGACGTACAGAGCGGGCTTTTGGTGGGTCTCGGTCTCGACGGTGCTGACCGTGGTGTTGTTGGGGGGCGTCGTCGTCGGTGGTTATCGCTGGGTGTTCCGGCCGTGGGCCAGATTGCTGGAGGGAACCTCGCGGGTCGCTCAGGGGCGGTTTGAGTACCGCTTGCGGTTCAAGACGGACGACGAATTCGCCGAACTGGCCGATTCATTCAATCGAATGACCTCGCGTTTCGTCGAAATTCGCGATGACCTCGACCGCCAAGTTCACGAGCGAACCGAACAAATCTTACGGCAAGAACGGCTGGCAGGGCTGGGTTTTCTGGCAGCGGGGATCGCTCACGAAATCAACAACCCGCTGACGGCAATCCGATGGACCAGCGAATCGCTGCTCACTCGGCTCGCGGCGCTGTGCCAGCAGGCGTCTCCGCAAAATCAAGCGTTGGCGGAAAACTATTTGAAGATGATTCAGTCCGAAGCGTCTCGCTGTCAGCAAATCACAGCCAAGCTGCTGGACTTCGCACGCGGCAGTGGCGGACAGCGGTCGCGCCACGACCTGACACTCATCATCCAAGAGGTCATCAAGCTGGTGCGGGCGATGAGCAAATACCGCGACTGTCAGATCGTCTTTGAGCGAACCGAACCGTGCCTGCTCGAAGCCGACGGCAATGAACTTAAACAAGTTGTGCTGAACCTCGTCGCTAATGCGCTCGATGCGATGGAAGGACCGGTGTCTGCCGAGCGCCGGCCCCGACTGTCGGCACCGGACATTTCCGATGTCGCTCGAGCCACTGAGGTCTCCGTTGAGCCGGTTGAACAACTCGCGTCGGGACGGCTGGAAATCTGTTTGCAAGACTTCACCGATCATGTCGAGGCGGAGTTTCACGACACTGGCTGCGGCATGACGCCCGAAGTCCTGCGGAACATCTTCGTGCCGTTCTACACCACAAAAGCGAGCGGCCAAGGGACCGGCTTGGGCTTGCCGATCAGCCACCGCATCGTCGCCGACCACGGTGGCCGACTTGCCGCCTCCAGCGCCGGCCCCGGCCAAGGCAGCACCTTCCGGTTGAGCTTGCCGCGCGTGACTCAGGCTCACGAAGCAGCCGCCTGAGCGACGACTTGCGGTTTGGCCGCGTGGTCTGCTCACGCCAGAATGTCTTCGATCGGTTGGCCATATTGGGCGATCGGGACCGGGCGGGGGAGAAACGTAAAGACAGTTTGTGATCTCACAGGCCCAGTTCACTCAGCGTTTTGCCATTCAGAACCGCCAGCAGCAGTTCGTCAATCCGTTGAGCGGAACTGATTTTCCGAACTTTTCGACGGACATTATCGGGTAGCTTTGCGAAACGGTTTTCCAAAAGGAGCACCAGTGCTTCGATCTTGCCCTGTTCGATGCCCTGTTCGATGCCCTGTTCGATGCCCTGTTCGATGCCCTTTTTGAGCCCTGCTTTCTCATAGGCCGTCACCATTTTCTTGACCTCCACATAGGTTGCGTCGACTTGGACCAATTCTTCAAATTGTGTTTGTTCGGCGGTTTGCAGGGGCATGTAAGTTTCCACGAACTCGACCAGCAGGCTTTCGCGAGCGGGATCGACGCCGGCTCGCAGGATCAGCCGGAGGAAGTCCGCCTTCAGCCGTACCCGCTGGCGACGAGTGTATTTCATCTTCGCCATCAGCGCAAAGGCGAGCGGATTGTCCGACTCCAAGTAATCCCGATAGTTCAACTGGCTCAGTTTGATCAGATGGAAATCAAACCGCACGCGGCTGCGAGGCGAGAGGGTCAATTCAAAAAAGTCGGGGACTGGTTCGTTCCAAATGGCGTCGTCACTGAAGACGGCGATTGGCACGATCGGCAGCCGATGCCGCAAAAACAATTGACAGAAATACTCAAACATTCGTTGCGGGAAATTCTGGTCTTTGCGCGACGCCTCGAACTCGAAATGCACCAGAATGAATCGCTCGCCACCATGCTTCAATCGGACTTTCGCGACCAAGTCCAATCGCTTGCGCTGCCCGCGCCGCACATCGGTAAAGAATTCCTCACGCAGAAACTCGACATGTCGAAAGTCGATTTGAGCGGCCTCGGCCGGGCAGAAGAGCTCCAGAAACTCGCGAAAGTACGCTTCCACTAAATTGTTATCGCCGAAGGCGTTGTATTCCTGACACAAAATCCTAAATCCGAAGAACCAAATCCAAAGGAAATCCGAAACACAAAATCTGAAATGAGTCACAGGCGAAAACCGGCATCCACATCCACATCCTCAGTCGCGGCAAGTAGCCGTTCGGATTTCGGGCGTTGTGTTTCTTTCGGATTTGGTTCTTTGGTTTT
>JAYVSP010000084.1:0-3436 GCA_043775215.1 Planctomyces sp.
GGCGAAAACCTTTGACGTGTCGCCGTTCCAAGAAAAGATCGACCTGATTCAAAAAGTCTCCAAGGTGGCGAAGGGTTCGGTCCAACAACGCTCGGTGGCGATCGCATCCCTCAAGCTGGCGGACGACGCGGCGGAATTTGAGCAATACGACGTGGCGAAAGAATGCTGCAACACCGCCGTGACCGCATCCCTCGCGGCTCAGGAACCGCCGCTGCAAACACGCGCCGTCGAACAACTCAAACGCTTCGAGCAACTGCTCATTCAATCGCAAGCCGCCAAGGAGGCCGAGCAGAAACTGAAGGACGATCCAACGGACACCGCCGCCAGCTTGTCCTTGGGACGCTTCCGCTGTTTCGTACATCGAGACTGGCCAAGCGGACTCCCGCTCCTGCGGCAATCGTCCGACACCGAACTCGCCGCCCTCGCCACCAGCGACCTGCGAGGCCCCACCGAGTCGAAAGAACAAACGACCCTCGCAACCGAATGGCTGAAGTACGCCCAAAAGCAAAAAGACTCGCTGGTTCGCGCATCAGCCGCGGAACGATCCGCCTTCTGGTTTGAAACCGCGATGAAATCACTGGCCGGACTCGACAGGGTCGCCTTGGAACCTCAGTTGGAAGCGGCCTATGAACTGTCCTGCGGTCGCAACTTCAAAAAGCTGTTGGCACGCACCGCAAATGGCGTCGAGGTTGATTCCGCAGTTGACTGTGAAAGGAAAGCACATCCGCTCAGACTCAAGTCGTCATTCGATCTCCGTAAATCGTGGCTGTTTTCATTGGAGTTCAAACCGATCAACCTCGACGGAGGATGGCATTCAGTCTTTTTTTGGGGTGATCCTCGCGATGTTCGTGACCCACTTTGTCTCCGCCTCAATGGAAATCGATTGTGCGCGTTCGCTGACGATTGCTTAAACGGTCGTCGGCAAGAACTCACGGCGGCATTGCCGGCGAGCGTGATTGGCCAGTGGGTTGATGTGAAATTTGTTCATGACGCGTTGGCCGGAGAGTTTGAACTCCACGTCAACCATCGCCTGATCCGCCGCGAGGCCGCAACGATCACGCCCGCTGTTGACAAACGGATGCCTTTGGTGCTCGGCAGCTCGGACATCGGCCATGAACGCTTTGGGGGCGAAGTTCGCAAGTTTTGGCTGGGCAATATCCCGTGAGTCGTGAAGCATCAAATCGTGGATTTGGCGTCGGCGTATAACGACGGAACTTGACCGTCACTGTCTGCTATTGGAACGCAATGGCCATTCCCGATCTTGACGACGATGGATATCTGCCAGAGGGAATCTTTGAATGTTCTCTGGATGAACTTGCCGAGCGCTTTGGCCGGGCTCGACGATCGGACCATCGGCCGCGATTGCTCGTCAAACTTCTCGATTACATTCGCGAACTGCGCACGACAGAATTGGCAGTGGCCCTGGTCGTCGATGGCAGTTTTGTGACGAGCAAAGACGAGCCGAACGATATCGACTGCGTTCTGGTACTTCGGGCCGATCACGATTTGTCCGTGAATTTGCGACCGTTTGAATACAACGTCCTCTCGCGGCGACGGGTACGCAAACGATATGCTTTCGATGTCTTGGTGGCTCGCGAGAACTCGCCGGAACTTCTTGAGTATGTCGAATTCTTCCAACAAATCCGCGGCGAGACGGGTCGCCGCAAAGGAATTGTCAAGGTGCTGATGTGATTACCAACGATCTGGAACTCGGTCAGGCGCTGGAACAAATGGAGCGAATGTATCGCGCGTTGGCGGCGCTGCGACGCGACGTCTATCCGATCAACCCCAGCCAATTCGCACTCTTGGCCGAAGGCCCGGAAGACGAACTCCAACGACTTCAACGGGAAATCGACGTCTACACCGGACGCACCGAACTCAGTGAAACCTACGAGCCCGTGTCAGTGGCCCAATGATGCCAAGCTGACGTCTCGAACCGGGTGGCACGTCCTGAGTCATCGAAGGACGTGGCGAGAGCCGAACCACGTCCATCCGGATGGTCTGGACACGCCACCATAGACGGTTCTGAAACATCGTGGCGGATGCTGCCAGCGTTCACCGACACAGATTGCGTCCTCGCGCGGCGGCCACGTTGCAAATTCGACCGTGGGGAGAATAAGTTTGCAGCGAGGTTGAAACGTTGAATCGGGTTCCGAAAACAAAGCGATTGATCATGGCCGTGTCGAAATCCAAGAAACAGATCGCCCTACCCGCGAAGGATGCGGTCCAGGCACGATTGAAACTCCTTGACGCCGAGTTGGTGCGCCTGCGCGAGGAGACTGGGATACCGATTGGAATCTTGCCGCACGGACTCGACAAACTCGTCGGTTCATTCCGCGGTGATGCCGACTTCGACTCAGCCATGAAGCTCGGGGCAAAGTGGCGGGCTTCATTCCGCCCAAAGCGAAAAGTAAGAAAAGTGGCCAAGAAGTCCGACCGCAAATGAGGCGCTGATGTTGATACTCGACACGGATCACGTCTCATTCTTGCAGAACGATCTGAGCAAGGAGGCGGCGCGACTGACTCACCGACTCGATCAAGCGGTGGGGGAATATTTCGCAACCACAATCATCACCTACGAAGAACAAAGCCGTGGCTGGCTGGCTCACCTGGTCCAAGGCAAGCAGCCCAGCCAAATGGTCGAGCGGTACGCCAAGCTCTCAAAGCACCTCGAGGATTATCGAAAACTGATGGTGCTGCCATTCGACAACTTCGCACTTCTCGAATTCGCGAAGTTGACGAAAGCAAAGCTGGGCCTTGGAACGCAGGACATGAAAATCGCCGCGATCGCACTATCGCTGGGGCCAACCGCCGTGTTGCTAAGTCGCAACTTGAGAGACTTCTCCAAAGTCCCCGGTCTTCGTGTTGAAGACTGGACCGCTTGAGCGCGTCCTGAATTCATCGAAGGACGTGGCGCTCGTCCGCCAATTCCGAAAAATCGCACGCCCGACCCCGGCACGCGGTTTGTGGACACTCGAGTTAATCAGCGATAGAAATTCTGGCCACTGGCGTTCCGTTGCTTTTGCTCCCGCGCTGAGAGGCCACGATGACTCACTTTCGGAAATGGATATTGCTCGCGCTGCTCACGTTGGTTCCCGCGTTGATCACGGCGCAAGAGAAGTCCGCGCGATTACCCAAGCCTGACGACAGCGCCGTGACGGATGCACGTGCCAAAGTCCGCGAGCTGTTTGCGAAAGATTACCGCGAAGCCAAGAACGCGGAGGGCAAGGCGAAATTGGCCGAGCAGATGGCGAAGCGGGCGGCGGATGCCAAGGAGTCGCCGGTCAATCGGTTTGGGTTGTTCTGTGAAGCCCGCGACCTCGCCATGCAAGGCTGGGACGTGTTGTCGGCGTTTCGCATCGTCGAGGACATGGCGAAAACCTTTGACGTGTCGCCGTTCCAAGAAAAGATCGACCTGATTCAAAAAGTCTCCAAG